>DASTKD010000633.1:0-5569 GCA_035716135.1 Ktedonobacteraceae bacterium | reverse complement strand
CACAGGCGGTCCGCGATGGCATGACCGTCACGTTGCAGGCCGTAGCGTTCCATATAACGACAGATGTTCTCGATGTCGCGTGTGAGGAGGGAACGCGCGTTTGGATTGAAGCGCGGATCAACGGCCTGGGGAAAGTCGATGATGCGCACCTGCTGCTGCCAGTACAGCACGTTATAGGCCGAGAGGTCGGCATGGACGTAGTTGTTAGCCAGCCAGAGTTCAATGTTGCGCATCAGGCGATCAAAGACGGGATACACCGCATCCCTGGAGAGTTCAACACTCTGGAGGGACGGCGCTGCTTGCTGGCGATCGCCCAGATACTCCATCAGGATGGCGCTGCTGCTCCTGGTGATAGGTTTGGGAGTGTCCGCGCCTGCTTTGTAGAGCGCGTTCAAAGCCGCGAATTCGTAGTCGATCCATATACCGAACTGAGCTTCACGCCCGAAACGCGATTTATTCTGCACGGCGCGGCGCACATGCCCGTCGAGGATACGACGCCCCTCCTGATAGATGGCATCGTTCTTGAAGCCGCGATTGTTGCGCGAGCGATAGACCTTAGCGGCCAGCAGTTCCGCCCCCGTCGAGGGATGTGCCTGGCAGCAGTAAACGGTTGCCTCTTTGCCACTTTTAACGACATACAGAACCTCAGCAATCAATCCCTCGGTGAAGAAATGCTCCAGAGCTTCCCGCACAGGGTCTTGCTCTGTCAGAATTTCCTGCTCTTCCAGTTCGTCCATTTCGTTGAATAGCTTACGCTTTGACATCGTGTGTATATGCTCCTTCTGGTGATGTTCATTTCGTTGCTTATACCTGTGCAGGAAAACCTGTTGTACTCAGACATAGGACACCGTTCCTTCCTCGCTGCTAAATGCGCGTTCATGAGCATACAAAAAGGGCCACGAGCATCACGCTCGCGGCCCTTTACCTCATAAAAAAGGCCATCCATTTTAGGATGGCTCATCTTGCACAGAGTCCTAGCTGGCTTATGCTACCCGTTGAACCCTTGCATATGTTTCTGGCCTTCCTGGAGACGTGATGCTACTGGGAATGCGGTTACTTTGCGCATGGCACGCTCCTTTCATCATTGCCCTGGAACACGTTCGTTCCAGAGTTGCCAGAACTAGTACTGACGTGAAGTGTACCTGAACAGGAATGCTGCTGTCAATGGGAAAATGGGGGCAAACTGGCTTACCATGAGAAATACACCTGTGTTCTAGTACAGATCGACTCCCGCGACTCCAATGTACCAGCCATCGGCGCTGGAGATTCTGCGCCAACGCTACGCGCGTGGCGAAATCGATGATGAGATGTTCCAGCAGATGCGAGAGCGATTTGAGGCATCGACTCCACCAGGACATCAACAACACTTATAAAAATAGGGAGTTGGAAGCAGGCAATTTTTCCAGCTTCCTTTGCCATACTTCTATCAGCCTGCATAATTTTCATAGAAAGAGCAATGCCAGTATATGTAGATTACAGCCGCGTTAGAAAACACAAAACAGCAAAGCCCAGGGTTATATATCATTGAAGAACCCGGGTAATACTGAAACCTGTTCGATCTTTTTAACCACAACCCCCAGACCCAACTCTTTAAGCTTATCCAATAGCTGTTCACCATCCAGGAGATCAACAGGTGGTGCTCCATCACGGGTCGCTTCAAGCTTTGCTTCACGGCTAAAAGTGCCTGTCGTGATAACAAGCCCTCGATCTGCACGCCCAATCATTGCACCACGAAAATCACGAATCACACTTGAAGGGACACTTCCCTTATAACGCTTGCATTGGAATAAAATAGGAAAGCCAAGTAAACCGCCCAGGCGCACAATGCCAACCCCATCGATACCGCCATCCCCAGATCGGCCTGTAACTTTGACCTCGACGAAACCTGATTCACGAAGAAGACGCTGGCATAAACGTTCGAAGGCATCAGGAGCCAATGTAAGTAATCGTGTCATGAGTTCTTCACGCCATGTTTCTTCCAGAACAGCTTCCGCTTCTGCTATCTCCACCTCCCCATTAGTTTCGAGGTTCTTTCCCACAATTTTACCACTCTTACCTTTTTTAAGGGTGTGAAAAACGCGAGTAACTTGACGAGGATCTACAACATCAATGTCTTTGCCCTTTGAAGTAAGCACCCAGACACCACGCTCTGTGTTATCAAATAGCCCGAAGGCTTTCAGATAAGTCCGCGTCCAAGCTAATTGATACTCTAACTCCGTCATGCGCTCGTTGTGGGCCTCAGCAATTTCTTTGTCGGTCAGATGTAGATTCTTTATCACTTCCTCGTCCAACTCGGAAATCGATGCTGATCCACCCAGCTTCTTTATGGCATTCAAAGCAGGGTTATATAACTCCTCTTTCTTTGGAATGGTCACAATATTTTCTCCCGCCAGTTACGTTTGATGTAAACAGAGGTATTACCACTAAGTAACTGGATGGTTCATTATTTTAATCTAAAGCGAGCTATCACGCAAGATGCATGGAAGACCATATCCCTGCATTGCTTAGGGTTCCTGTGCTATACTACACGCAACGTGGCGGGAGTAGGCGGGGGAAAAAGCAACGCGGAGGGAGAGAAAATAGTATGGCAGAACAGCACTTGCCATTAGCGGGCAAAACCGCGCTTGTGACGGGTAGCAGTCAGGGCATCGGTCGGGCAACCGCCCTGCGCCTCGCACAGTCTGGCGCTGATATTATTGTGAATTATCGCAGCAATAGTGATGCTGCTGCCCAGGTAAAAGAAGAAATTTTAGCGTCGGGCAGGCGTTGTATCGCTGTACGGGCCGATGTGAGCCAGGAAGAAGAGGTCAACAACCTCTTCTCGGAGGCCACTGGCGCGCTTGGCCCGATCACGATCCTCGTCAATAATGCTGGCACTACGCGCGATAGGCTCATCCTGCAAATGTCTTCAGCCGATTTTGACCATGTGATCCAGACCAATCTCCGGTCAGCTTTTCTCTGCACAAAGGCCGCGCTGCGCGGCATGATGAGGGCGCGTTGGGGGCGCATCGTCAATATTTCTTCGCCGGCTGGTCTGCTGGGCAACGCCGGTCAGGCCAATTACAGCGCGTCTAAGGCTGGCATCATTGCGCTTACCATCAGCACCGCGCGCGAAATGGCAAGCCGCAACATTACGGCCAATGCTATCGCACCGGGCTTCATTCCCACCGAACTCACCTCGATATTAACGGAACAGCAGCGCAAATTCATGCTCGATGTTACCCCAATGGGCCGTTTTGGCAAGCCAGAGGAAATAGCAACCGCGATCAACTTCCTGTGTTTACCGGAGGCAGGCTACATCACCGGCCAGATACTGGCGGTCGATGGCGGCATGTCAATGCACATTTGATACCAGAAAAAATTCGTGAAACTTAATGGGCGCAGTTTCCATCTAAGAGGTAAACGCAGGTTCATTTTGAAGGAGACTGGCCCATGAGTATGATTGAAACCGAGGAAACAAACCAATTTACGTTCGAGGCATTTGCCGCACACCCTTTCTATACCGAGATCAACCGCTCGCTTGTCCGCCAGACCCTCACCTCCCTTGCAGCGCGTCCCGCTAACGCCACGCTAACAGTCGTCGATATGGCCTGTGGCACCGGGGCTGTCACCCGTTTGATCGCGCAAGAGATGAAGCGCCAGCGCAGGCAGGTGCGCATCATTGGCGTTGACCCCTCGGCGGAGGCTCTGCGACGGGCGCGAAAAGGCATGGAATCGATTGGGGCAAAAGCGGAATTTATTCAAGGCGAGGCCGAAGACCTGCCGCGCATCGTGCAGAACGCCGACGCGGCCTTCTTCTGCAACGCCATTCACCTGCTGCCTGACAAGCTCGCTGCCTTCCGGCTTATGGCAAGCATTCTTGCTCCCGACGGCGTTTTTGCCTGCAATAGCGGCTTTTACGACGGCACCTATGTCGAGGGAACGGAACGTTTCTATCGACTGTGGACCAGCCGGGCCGTGCGCTGGCTGCGCAAGGAACATCCCGAAGTCCACCTGTCGCGCGAAGCCAAAGCGATGGCGATGCAATGGCTCAACAGTGATGAGTACGTCACGCAGCTTAAACAGGCCGGTTTCGCGCATGTCCAGGCGCACCAGGAAATTGGCCTCATTTCAGTGAACGCCTGGAGCGATATTGGTCACTACTGGCTCTTCATCGAAGGAGCCTTGCCCGGCGTACCACTGTCGCTGGGCGCGGCAGCGCTACAAGCCGCCGTTTATCAGGCAGGCCAGGAAATGGGCATAACCGAGACGCCGCGCAACTGGCTGCAACTGGTCGCCTGCAAAAAATAAAACCGAACTCCTTTTGTGTGTTACAATGAATGGAGAACAAAGCTACTCTGGACGCCCCGGAGAGCGTCACTACATAGCGGTTCCCCTGACACAGGTGAAAGGAGTTCGCCCCATGGAATGGGCTATCGCTTCGGCGGCTTTCCTCGCCTCGGCGGTCGAATTTGTCGAAGCATTTACCATCGTACTCGTCGTCGGCGTTACCATTAACTGGCGCAGTTCGCTGGTGGGAGCGTTTGCTGCCGCCGCCACGCTCGCGGTAATCGTCGGCACACTCGGCGTCGCGCTGGTTAAATATGTCCCCTTGAACGATTTACGTATTTTTGTGGGCATCATTCTTATTCTATTCGGACTGAAATGGTTGAAAAAGGCCATTTTGCGCTATAGCGGCCTGAAAGCGCTGCACGATGAAGAGGCCATTTTTGAAGAGACCATGGCGGAAGTACGCGCGCGCGGCGAGACTATCGCGCCCCGTATTCATCCCTTTGGCGTCGCGCTTTCTTATAAGGCCGTCTTGCTCGAAGGGCTAGAGGTTGCATTCATCGTCATCACCTTCGGCGGTAGTATCAAAACGGCCAGTTCCAACGGCATCGGCTCGGCTGCCCTCGGCGCGGCCATCGCCGGCATTCTGGTAATCACAGCCGGTGCGCTAATCAAAGCGCCATTGACGAAGGTCCCCGAAAATACGCTCAAATTTGTCGTCGGCATCATGCTCACCTCTTTCGGCACCTTCTGGGCAGCCGAGGGTTTCAACTACAATTGGCCCCTGTCAGATGCCTTTATCCCCATCCTGGCCGTCATCTTCCTGCTGGCATCCTATCTGCTGGTAACATTCCTGAAGCAGCAAAAACGCCGCCAACTGACTGCCAGTAAAGAGCAGGTTATGGAGGAGGTGCGCCCATGAAGACCCTGAAAGCCATCTACAACTTCATCGTGGGCGATATGATAATTCTGATTGGTATTCTCATCGTCGCCATCGCGCTCTGGCTCATCAGCTACGTCGGCGCGTTAGCCCCGCTGCGCGTTGCCATCGGTCCCATTTTGATCGTTGCCGCCCTGATCGTACTATCCGCAACCCTGTACCGCGAAGCCAGGGGCAAACGTTAGTAGCAACATTCCTTTTCTAAAGAACAGGGAAATGGCGTCTCTTCGGTTCTGTAGGGACAAGGGGCGGATGTGTGGATGGGCGGGGGCCTTGTGCTTGTCCTGGTGGCAACAGGATTCGTTGGGGTTGCGTGAGGCCAAAGAGCCGCACCCCACCCCGGACAAGCACAAGGCCCCC
>DASTKD010000632.1:0-6099 GCA_035716135.1 Ktedonobacteraceae bacterium | reverse complement strand
CTCTCGCTTGCCCCATAGAGATCCTTCGCTGCGCTCAGGATGACAGGGGACGGTGGCTCTGGATAGAATCAGGAGATAGCACTTATGACAAATGTACAAAAACGTATCCCCGTAGCGGTGTTGGGCGCGACGGGCATGGTCGGGCAGCGCTTCATTGAACTATTGCAGGGGCATCCCTGGTTTGAACTGGTGGCCCTGGCGGCGTCCGAGCAGCGCGCGGGACGCCCCTATGCTGAGGTTGCGCAATGGCGGCTGCCCGGCGGAGATATGCCGGCTTCGGTGGCTAGTTTGCCCATGACAGCCTGTAAGTCCGATGCTCTACAACGTGATGTGAAGATTGTCTTTTCTGCTTTGCCGGCAGAAGTGGCTGGCGAGGTTGAGGCCGATTTCGCGCGCGCTGGCGTGGCGGTCTTTAGCAACGCCAAAAATTACCGTATGGAACCTGATGTGCCGCTGCTGATCCCGGAGGTCAACGCCGGTCACGCTGCCGCCATTGTCGAGCAGCGCAAAAAGCGCGGCTGGTCTGGCAGCATCGTGACCAATGCCAATTGTTCGGCCACGCCGCTCGTCATGGCGCTCAAACCACTGCAAAAAGCGTTCGGTGTGCGCAAGGCGCTGGTGACGACGCTACAGGCCATTTCGGGCGCGGGCTATCCTGGCCTGCCCTCTTATGACATCCTCGATAATGCTATCCCCTATATCGGTGGTGAAGAGGAGAAGCTGGAGAGTGAGACGCGCAAGATGCTGGGAAGCTGGTCGGAAGAGACGGGATTTAGCGATGCGCCAATCGTTGTCAGCGCGCAGTGTAACCGTGTGGCGACGCGCGAGGGCCACCTGGAATGTGCCAGCATCGAACTGGAACACGAGGTGGAGGGGCAGGAAATTATCGCGGCCTGGCGAGACTATATCCCGCTTTCGCAAGAGTTGCAATTGCCCTCCGCGCCCCAACATGCGCTGCTGTATCGTTCTGAACCCAATCGCCCGCAGACACTGCTGGACCGTGACGCGGGTCGCGGTATGACCGTCACGCTGGGCAGATTGCGGCGTTGTCCCATTCTAAGCTATAAATTTGTGCTGATCGGGCATAATACGATTCGCGGCGCGGCAGGCGGCTCGATTCTCAACGCGGAGTTATGCGTGAGGCAAGGATTGATTTAGTGGTTAGCAAGGCGACCGCAAGGGTCGCCTCTACTAAGAACGCCCGCGTTGCCTATCGTCATCATAGTAGAGGCGACCCTTGCGGTCGCCTTGCCAGCCCTCCTTGCGGTCGCCTTGCCAGCCCTCCTTGCGGTCGCCATGTCCCTCGCGCGACGGTCGCCATGTCCCTCGCGCGGCGGTCGCCATGCTTTGTTCTAGGGTTTGCTCGCTAGCAGCGACTTGTCGATCTGGAACGCGCCCAGGCTGACGAGGGCGGGGCCAATATCGCCCAGCGCCTGGATGAGAAGCTTATGCGCATCCGCCTCGCCGATGATGGGAGCGCAGAAGTACTGGCAGATGGAGTAGAGGGCGGCAAAGCCTTCGAGCAGTTCTCCACGCGGCATTCGGTCAAATTTTGTCGTGTCGTTGACCTGCAAATAGCCTGTCGGGGCGATCTGGAGCGAGGTGAAGGCCGGGAAAGCGGCGGAACAATCGTCGAGGATGTCGCGTAGCACCTTCATGGCTTCAACAGGGCCGATGAGGTGCGCGACGGCCATTGAGATGCGGCGCGTGCCTTCGACAAGTACGCGCCATTCTTGCGGCGTGATAAGTTGCGCGGCGCTGTGCGTTGACACGATGCCGCCCTCGACGATGCGCGGCTGTTGCGGCGTGGCGGCGATACCCCGGCTTTGCAGTGCTTGAATGAACGCATCAAACTTGTGTTCCTGTTCCTCTGTGATAGCGCCGCCCGTTGGAGGCATCCCACGCACAAAACGCACGGTGGCGCGCGTCCATGTCAGCACATCGTCCAGAGTAGTGTTTGCGTCTCCCCGGTTGCTGATAATGTGAACCAGTTTTCCGGCATGGAAATAGAAGTGCGCCACGCCGAGTCGTTCTTCGTTGCGCACTGTAAGGCGTCCAAACGCTCTTGAGCGGCGGATGATGGTGACAATATTCGCCAGGTCGCGCAGGGTGCCTTGCCAGGAAGAGCCATATGATTGAGATTGCGTCACAGCACTATACCAGCCCTCTCTAAAAAGCCAGGGGAGGAATTCAGGTTGAGCTTTGATGCCACGCTTATGATACTAAGAAGATGAGTTCATTGTCAAGCATGGGGGAAAGATGGCCGGAGCAAGCACAGGAAAAGGCCGGACGCCCGCAAGGGGCATCCCTACACATGGGGTGTCCTCTCCACCCGATTGAGATGCGCCGACCAGGGATGGGTGGTGGGGTCTACTTGAAATGTAGGGACGCCCCTGGTGGGCGTCCGGCTTCCCAGGCCGATTGCTTACGATTCTGCTATTCACCAAATAGTACTGTTTTAACCTCATGCGAATGGTTTTCGTTCCATGAAGCGCGGAAAAGTAGTAAAATAAGTACAGGTATCTGTAATACATTGACGGTAGCGATTTGCGCTATCAATGAGGGTGGAAGTTGTTTATGGAACGTACTTCTGATTTGTCTCTGCACTCATCGCGGCCAGGGTTCCTGGCGGAAGTGACGCTGGCTCTTTTATTTATTCGTGACACACGCGCCTCTGGTCGGCTTTCTCTGCGCAATGGCGAACAGTTTGGCATTGCGCATCTTTATTTCAAAGAGGCTCGCCTGATCCACGTTACAGGCGGCAAAGGTGATGCCGAATCTATTCTCAATGACCTGATAAACTGGACAAAAGGCGGCGTGCGCTTTGATAGCGGTATGCTGGTGACATTTGAAAGCCTGACGTGGCAGCAGGCGCAAATCTTCGGGCGCTGGCTGGCGTTTTTAGAGATGCGCGGCCTTATGCAGGGCATCGCCCGCGCGCGTCTTGATGGCTTTGCGCGCGGCATGGTGTTGTCCCTGCCAGGAGAACCGATCGCGCTTCCTGAAGAAGTGGAGTACCGCGAAGAATATGAAGCCGAGGCGCGCGCGCGCCAGTGGCAGCGCATCAACGAGGGCGCGCGCCAACTGCTGGAGCGCACGCTGCCGGAAGAGCAGCGCGAGCAATTGAAGCAGGTGGCGCTGCAAGCTGGTGACGCGGCACAGGAACTGGCGCGACGCGCTTCCAAAGCCGCGCAGGAGGGTTTGCAGCGCACCGTCGAATCGGTCATCGAGGTGACGCAGGAGGTTGCCCGCCAGGGAACGCAGTACGCAGGGGAGATGGTGAAGCAGACGTTGAGCCGCGAGAATCGCCAGCAGATGTTGCAATCTACCCAGCGCACCGTCGAATCGGTGGCGGAAGCCGCGCAGGAGGCCGCCCGCCAGAGCGCCCAGCGCGCCGAAGAGTTGTTGCGCCAGACGTTAAGCCTGGAGAAACGCCAGCAGATCATGCAATCGATGCAGGAAACCGTCGAATCGGTAAAGCAGTCGGTCGGTCAGAAAATGGAGCAGGCCATTTCACAGGCGACCTCTCCTTTGCCGCCAGAGCTACAGGCCCGCTCAATCCGTCATAGGAGCGCGTTTCGCTCGGCCACAGGCCCCCTGAGCGAAGGTCAATAGCGACGGTTCCTCTAAACGGGCAATGTGGGAAGGGCCAGGGAAGGCGTATTGGAAATGTAGGGATGCCCCTTGCGGGCATCCGGGAGCGCAGATCGCATGAAAGCACTCGTCACCGGTTTTGAGCCATATGGTTCCTGGCAACGCAACCCCAGCGGCGAGACAGCGCGGCATCTTGATGGCGCAACCATCATTGATCTTGAAGTAACCGGTCTGGTCTTACCCGTTTCCTTCGTTCGCGCGGCTACCCCGCTTATCGCGGCCATCGATACGCTGCGCCCGGACATTGTACTCAATCTCGGCCAGGGCGCAGCCGTCGGCGTGCGTGTCGAGCGCACCGCCGTCAATCGCGCCACATCACCCGCAGGCGGCGATAACGACGGGTACGATCCACAGGGCAAGCCCGTCGTCGCGGGTGGCCCTGACGCCTACGCTTCTACGCTTCCCGTCAACGAAATCGTTGAGTTATTAACCAACATCAAATTTGATGCCGCGCCCTCCGACTCTGCCGGTGAATTTCTCTGCAACTACGTCATGTACACCACGCTGCATCACATCGCCACCCACAACTATTCCATGCTTGCCGGTTTCATCCACGCCTCACCTCTGCGCGAAGAAGTTCCCGATCTCACTAACGGCAAAGGGATGCGCCTGAAAAAGTGGGTCGACTTCACCGAGTCAGTGTTGTATTTGCTACGCAGTACGATTGCTGTATAAAATGCAACATAACGGCCAGGGGGAATTTCCTCGCCGGACAGCCTGGTATACTAAAGAGGGATACATGACACGCACAGAATCCTGGTGGAAAACCGGTGTTATTTACCAGGTCTACCCGCGCAGTTTCAAAGATAGCAACGGGGACGGCATCGGCGACCTTGTCGGCATCATACAGCAATTGGACTATTTGCGCTGGCTCGGTGTGGATGCGCTCTGGCTCTCTCCCATTTATCCCTCGCCCATGGCGGACTTTGGCTATGATGTGTCTGATTACATCGACGTTCACCCCCTTTTCGGAACGTTGCATGATCTGGATGCATTGCTGCAACAGGCCCACCAGCGAGACCTTAAAGTTATTCTCGACTTTGTTCCCAATCATACCTCCGATGAACATCCCTGGTTTCAACAGTCGCGCAGCAGCCGCGCCAATGAGAAGCGCGACTGGTACATCTGGCGTGATGCGGCCCCTGATGGCGGCGTACCCAATAACTGGACCAGTATGTTTGGCGGTTCAGCGTGGCAATTCGACCAGCAAACGGGGCAGTACTACCTGCACATGTTCGATGTGAAGCAGCCTGATCTGAACTGGCGCAATCCCCAGGTACGCCGGGCGATGTATGATGTGCTGCGCTTCTGGCTTGAGCGCGGCATCGATGGCTTCCGCGTCGATGTGTTATCGCTGCTTTTGAAGGATGAGCAGTTTCGTGACAACGAGATGAATCCGCTCTGGAAGCCTGGCGATCCTCCTTATGTGCGTCAAAAGATGCTGTATACCGACGATTTGCCGGAAATTCACGAGATTGTGCGCGAGATGCGCGAGATCCTTGACCACTACGATGAGCGTGTGCTAATCGGGGAAATGTACCTGCCGGTGCCGCGCCTTATGCACTACTACGGGCAGAATCTTGATGAAGCCCATTTGCCTTTCAATTTTCAACTGGTCACGATGCCGACCTGGGAGGCTGGCACAATTCGCAAGCTGGTCGATGAATATGAGGCCGCCCTTCCAGCGGGCGCGTGGCCGAACTGGGTGCTGGGCAATCACGATAAATCGCGCATTGCCAGCCGTGTTGGCCGCGAACAGGCTCGCCTGGCTCAGATGCTATTGCTGACCCTGCGTGGAACTCCTACCTGTTATTATGGGGACGAAATTGGGATGCAAGATGTGTCCATCCCGCCTGAACAGGTGCAAGACCCGCAGGGGAGGGAGAATCCCCGGCATAGCCGCGATCCCCAGCGCACGCCCATGCAATGGGATGAGAGCGCGCACGCCGGTTTCTGCCGCCCCGAAGTCAAACCCTGGCTCCCTCTTGCTGGCGACTACCAGCGCTACAATGTCGCATCAGAGCAGCAAGACCAGCGTTCATTCCTGATGTTGACGCGCGCTTTGATGCAACAGCGCCGCAAACTTGAAGCCCTGGCACTCGGCACTTTCCGGTCCATTGACCAGGATAATCCTGCTTGCTTTGTCTACGGACGCCAGTATCACGACCAGCGCTACCTGGTCGCCCTCAATTTCTCTAAGTACGACCAGGTAGTGAAACTCCCCGGCTATGGACAGGGGAGAATCTTGCTATCAACGTACATGGAAGAGGAGAGCAAACAGGATTTGCCTGAACTACATCTCCGGCCGAACGAGGGTATTCTCATAGAGATCAGCTCGAATTGAGTAATGTAAAAGAGGCAAGGCGACCGCAAGGGTCGCCTCTACTAAGAACGTCCGGTCTTTCAGAGCCGCGTCATAGTAGAGGCGACCCTTGCGGTCGCCTC
>DASTKD010000631.1:0-9997 GCA_035716135.1 Ktedonobacteraceae bacterium | reverse complement strand
CTGAGTTCGACATTCTTCCGCTCATTACCACTCGATCAATACGGCCTCGAGTGGATTCAGCCCCCGGCTCCCCTGGCGCACCCGCTCGACAACGACAGCGTCGCCGTACTTGAACGCTCGATTGACGCGACAGGCGCAACGCTCGGCGATGATGCGCGAGCATACAAGAAGCTGATGGAGCCGCTGGTCGCGCACTGGGATATGATCTCCGATGCCTTTTTTGGCCCATTACGTCTACAACCTTTGTTCTCTCATCCATTCGCGCTTGCCTCGTTTGGCTTAAAAGCGCTTCGCCCGGCACGCGGTTTCGCGGAAAGCCACTTTAAGGAGCAACAGGCACGCGCGTTGTTCGCGGGCATGTGCGGACACTGGATGTTGCCATTAGACCGGCCTGTAAGCGCGGCGGCAGGATTGGCGCTGGGGACGATGGGACACGCCGTTGGCTGGCCGATGCCGCGTGGCGGGTCGCAACACATTGTAGACGCGATGGCAGGCTATTTGCGCTCGCTGGGAGGAGAGATCGTCACGAATGTGGAGGTCAAATCGCTCGACATGCTCCCGCCCGCCCGCGCTGTGTTGTGCGACATCACTCCCCGCCAGTTGCTGCGCATCGCGGGTACGCACCTGCCGTCCAGCTACCAGCGCAGATTGCAGCATTACCGCTATGGCCCCGGCGTCTTCAAGCTCGACCTGGCACTAGATGGCCCGATTCCCTGGCGCGCGGCAGCCTGTGGGCGTGCCGGAACCGTACATGTGGGAGGCACGCTGCCAGAAATCGCCGCCGCCGAAGCTGCGGTCTGGCGCGGCGAGCATCCCGAAAGGCCCTTTGTGCTGCTGGCGCAACAAAGCTTATTTGACCCGACACGCGCGCCGCAGGGGAAACACACCGTCTGGGCCTATTGTCACGTCCCGCCTGGCTCAACCGTCGATATGAGCGAACGCATCGAAGCGCAGATCGAACGGTTCGCCCCCGGTTTCCGCGACCTCATCCTGGCGCGACACACGCTCACAGCAGCGCAACTTGAGCAGTACAACGCTAATTACATCGGCGGCGACATAAACGGCGGCGTGCAGGACATCTGGCAGCTTTTCACCCGCCCAACCATCCAGATCAACCCCTATACTACCCCTCTCGATAATGTCTATCTCTGCTCTTCATCAACGCCCCCCGGCGGCGGCGTTCACGGCTTATGCGGCTACTATGCTGCTACCACAGCACTGAAAAAGAGTCTTTCTTGAACACGAATACCTTTCAGTTTCCGCGAATAGCAATGGGATGAATGCGCAGCGCCACCGGATAGAGCGCAGCGAACTTTTCTGGCGTCTCAAAGCTCCTGGCAATGAAATCATGATATTTCTCTGCGTAAACGGGCAATTGATCCGCCGGTGGATCATCGGGACTCAAGCGCGCCTCGCCCGTAATGACGATAATATCTCCGCCTCTGCCGTTGCCATCGAAATTGAAAGCAACTTTGGGATTGTGCTGGATATGCGCCAGCCGTTTCGCCTCGGCCCGACTATACATGAGAAAGGTCGCTGTAGCCTCGTCCCACCAGAACCACACAGGTGTGGGCTGTGGCGTACCCTTCGCGTCCACAGTCGTCAGCCAGATTAAACGCTCGTCCCGTAACCGACGAGCCACCCGCTCGCCAAATGGCGTCGCCGGGTCTGGAAGTTGAAATGCCATGTTGTATCTTCTACTCTCTGCAAAATCAAGAGGCGTGCTATCAGTCGTCAGTATCTTCTATCAAGTCGTTTATGCCAACCTTTAGTATTCTGGCAATCCGTGTGAGCGTATCAATGTTCGCTCCTAACGTTGGGTTCTTCCATAGTCTCTTGATAGTGTTGAAGCTTATTCCTGTCTCACGAGCTAGACTTGTCATAGTGTACCCTTTAGGCTCTGCTACGTCTCTGACTCTATTCCTTACCAAGTCCCGCATCTCCAAGTTTTGAATGAGCATAGCAGAATTACCATGTTGACGGTACTACAGAGTATATTGTACCATGTTATTTGTGCAATCTATTTTGTACCAACAATATTGTAGTCAGCGATAAAACCATGTCGCTTTGATAATGCTTACAGGAGTAACTATGCATCACATACAGGGATTAAATGCCGTTGTAGACGATATATTCGTAGTGTTTGAAAATGTCCTTTTTTTGTCGTCGTGGCAAACGCAACCGTCTGCAACCCCTGCCACAGATGCACGAGTTGCCGCGCCGATAAGGAATGAGCGGGCATCTCAAAAGACTCGCGCAAAAATGCTCCTGCCCGCTCGATACTTCGCTCAAGCAAAGCCTGGAGAGACTGCATATCTTCAGGTATTTCGTACATAAACGTTCCCCCCGATTCGAAATTCTGCTCGCACACCCTGCTCAATAACGGCAATTTCTGCCTCAGATAGCCCATACAAAGCATAAACCAGGCGGTTTATCTCCCCGTCTAAATGTTCGATTTGAATACCGCGAGAGTTCTCATTCTGACCTGTCTTCTTCAAGCGTAGCATCTCTTGCACTAACTGTATCAATTCATCCTGCTTACTACTAATATCTAAAGGAACCGGAATCGCCTGTATAGTCGATTGATTGAGCTGGGGAAAAAGACCTTTGTACGAAGTAAAAATCTTATAGACAAACCAGTGTACAAAGCGACTGTTCAGCAGAGCGAGCAGCGTTTCGTATGCCATTTCGGGTCGGGTTATGTGCAGGTTATAAACCGACTGCATCGTGACATAGCCTTCCATGTCCAGAGCCGCGATACACCTGTACCCCGTTTTCAGCATAATAATCTTGGGAGCCGCATAACGCCTGGCATCTTTTTTGATGGTTTGGAGGAAACGGGTCGGTTGTTGCACGAAATAACGCGCAATATCTTCGCCCACCACAATAGGAATAGATCCTTGAGCAAGGACATCTTTTTTACCGATCTCTTCGCCCCGCGAAATCTTCACGAGATTTTGCAAAGGGATACATGTACGTTCCACACGCGCCAGCATCAGAGCTTCTTCGTCTGAAAGATGCGTAAGAAAGCGGCACTTTGGGTCTGCCCAAAAACGAGTCTTACTGCATGTATAGCGTACCCGCGCCCCTTCCTCTGCGATTTCCTCGCAGAGGACTTCACGTCCCACATTTCCTTTAGCCACCGCGAAGATAATGGTAGAAACATTAGCCTTAAATGCGGTTCCGCAATAATATAAACGTTCCAACCCTTCTTGTAGCAGTAGTTCGCGCACATAGCGGGTTTCATCACGCGCTAGCAATGTATCAGGTACGACAAGGGCGCATCTTCCCTTTGCATTGATAAGTTTCAGGCTCTGTTCTATAAAGAGCCAGTACGTATCATATTGCCCCCGCGCAAGTTGAAATACCGTCTGAAAGAAGGTCTTCGCTTCCTGGTGATGGTTCTCTCCAAAAATATAGGGCGGATTCCCCAGTACTACGTCAAATCCCCCGCTCCAGCCCGTCTGCTCATTTTCGGGCTGCTCGCCATTGAGAGGAATAGAGAATACGTCGGGGAAAGACAGGTGCCAGTGGAAGATGTGATCTTGCGGAGAACTGCCAGGAATGCCCTGTGCCAGCAGCGCGGGAGTCGCGCCGAGCAGGCTATTACCGCACTGAATATGCAATTTGAGCATGGAAAGCGGCTGGTCTGGCTCAATCGCTTCCATCCATAAATTGAACTTGCACAGTTCGACCGCCATCGGATTGATGTCTACGCCATAGATGCAGTGGCTTACGACATCGCGCAAAACAGCGCGATATGCCTCCGGCGTAGGCTCCTCATCCCCCGCGCGCGCGGCAGCCAGACGTTTTGCGATACGATGCGCAGTGGCTATAAGAAATAGTCCACTGCCACAGGCGGGATCGCACACTTTAAGATCGAGTATGGCCTGCTGCGGGTCGGCTTTAGCGCAAGCTTCCGCCAGCGCCGGTTCCAGGCTGGAGTCGAGCAGGCAATCGATCAGGGCAGCCGGCGTGTAGTAGCTACCAGAAGTTTTGCGCGCATTGTCGCTCACGAACTTGAGTTCAAAGGAGGTAGCGCCAGCATTGACCTCTGGATGCATTTCGAGCAAAGATTCGTAGATGCCGCCCAGCTCTATCGCGCCCAGGCGTTGATAATCAATGGCGTGACGTACCGGATGCTCAGTGGTGAAAGCCAGGAAACGCACGCACTCAAGCAATTCACAGTTGGTTAGTTCGCATCCTGTAAGGTCTGGCAAGTCTGCGTTTGAGAAAAGCCCGCCATGAAGTGAAGATAAGCCCGGTTCCGGGCAACCAGCGTCACAGGCCAGTTTCTCCATAAGCAGCCAGAGATCATGATACAGGTTAGAGCGGCGCGTCCTGGCACGCTTTTGCGCCAGGCGGCGCAAACGGATGGTTGAATAGCGGTCTCGCGCGGCTTTAGCGGCCTGGGAATCAAAGAGAATGCCGCGATCTTCCGCGATAAACAAAACGATCAGACGGAAGACAAAACGCAACACCTGGGCATAGTAATCCTGTGTGCTGAAAGCGCCTGAGCGCAATTTCTGACGGAGAGCGCAATTGGCAGGGTGAGCCAGCAAGCCACTGCCCAGGGTTTCTATAGCTTTCTGCACACTCACACTCGAAATGGAAGCATAGCCGGAACGCGAGCCTGTCTGCATATAGCAATCCTTTGAGCGCAATTATCCAGCAGCATTGTACCGATCAGAACTTTTGCTGTCAAGAGAAACCAACCAGTTTCAGATAATATTGCGTTCGCGGCCTCGCTGTTCTGTAGAAAAGCGCGTGATGCGCAAGGGATCAATATTGATCGACTGCGCCCTCCCCAGCACGAGTTCTTCAGCGATGATGCGCCCGACGGCAGGAGCTTGCTGTACGCCGTGTCCCGAAAACCCGGCCACATTCAGCCAATTTTCGACGCCAGGAAGCCGTCCCAGAATCGGGTTATGATCGGGCGTCACTTCATAATAGCCCCACCAACATGCCTGGCTATCCAGCCGTGTTTCCTCCAACCAGGAGAAGCGTTCCAACCCGGCGCTGAGAGTTGGCTCAAACCAGTCCCAATCCATCCCCTCTGTAAATCCGGGCGGCTCATCGGGGTTCGACTTCCCAAAAAGGATACGCTGCCCCTCGCTGCGCAGGTAGAAACCACTCACGAGATCAATCGTCAAAGGGTAGACATGTTGCCAGGGAGTGGGAGCCGTGGCATATACCATGCGTCTCACAGGCTGCACCGGTATCTCTATCTCCAATCCCGCGCGCTTCGCCACTTCACCTGCCCATGACCCGGCGGCATTTATTAGATATTCGGCCTCAAATATGCCCTCTGGCGTCTCTACCTGCCATGCGTTGCCAATCCGTTGAGCGCGAACCAGGGGCGTCTGCGTATAGAGCGAAGCGCCATGCTCCTTCGCCAGCTTCAGATAAGCAAAGGTCACGCTGTGCGGGTCAACGATGCCGTCGCTGGGTCCGTAGGTTGTGCCTGCAATACCGGTAGCATCAAAAGCCACGAGGCTCTGAGCCTCCTCAACGGTTAGCACTTTCACCGGCGCGCCTATGCGTTCCTGCAAACGAACGCTCTCCAGATGTTCGCTCCAACGTTCTGGTGGCACGAGAAAGAGATAGCCAATAGGGCGATACCCGGCATCCTCACCATACAGGTCTTGAAAACGCTGGTATTCCTGAATGCTCTCCCACGAGAGACGCGCGTTGACCTCCTCGGTATACTGCACGCGCACGCCAGCAACGCTGCGGCCCGTCGAACCCATAGCCGGCGCGCTCTGAGCCTCCAATACCACCACCTTTAATCCCCGCTCGCTCAAACGAAAAGCGCAGGAAGCGCCCATAATGCCAGCGCCAATAATCAACACATCAGCTTTGATGTTCATTGACATACCTGTCTGCTTTTGTGAAAGTTCATAGAAGTTGACCCCGCAGCGCCAACGTTGCCGCTTCGTCGATCTCATACAGTTCGGGAGGTCGCACGAGTCGGTCGGCGCGTCCCAGGTAGCGAATGACGACGCCGTATTCGCTTTTCGCCGCCTCAAGCGAAACGTAGCCGTTGACAACATCATGCAGCACTAACTCGACAGCGCGTTTGTACGGGTCGCCGTAGCCGCCGCCACCGGCTGGATTAAGTTGGACACGATTACCCGGCGAGACGGAAAAAACCGCTTTTGGCTGGGGGCGAATGGTATTGTTCACGAGATATTCGCCCGCCGCGCCGTATTTGCCTCCTTCCAGCCCGTTAGCAGGGAAGTGCGTGCGATCAACCAGCGCCGAAATGCTCCACGCTGCATTCACCGGAGAGCCAAGCTCTGTCCATTGACCCAGGCCACCGCGAAAAGCGCCAGGGCCACCCGAATCGGTGCGCAACTCGCGCCGGTATTGCACCAGTGGCGTCAGGCTTTCCACCACTTCGGCTGGCACTCCCGCGACGCCGCTGGGGAAACCGGTGCTGTTCAGGCCATCTTTTATGGCACGCGCACCCGTGCCGCCGCATTGAAACAGGCTGAAGTTAAACGATTCCTGTGTTCCCGGCCACTTCCCGTGCAAAACGGAGATCCAGATGGGATCAGCGCCGCAGGCGATTAGCTTGCCCGGCATAGCTGGCGCTAAAGCCCCGAAGATCACACCAGGCAGGAAATGCCCGATCAAGTGGCGCGAGGCAACCGCCGCAGGCTCGAGACAGTTGAGAATCGAGCCGGGCGGCGCGGTCACATGCACAGGGCGAAAGGCTCCCTCGTTATGTGGCACATCAGGACTTATGGCCGCCTTGATGGCGAACGAGGCGTAAGCGTGCGTATAATTCAGCACCACGTTGATGCCGCGCGAACTCTGCGGCGATGAACCGGCAAAATCGATGAACAGGTCTTCGTCCTCGACAGTGACGGTCACTTTGATATGAATCGGCTCGTCGTAGCCGTCGCTCCACGACTCGTTCTCGTAACGCCCGTTGGGTAGCGCGCGGATAGCCTCGCGCATGGCACATTCCGAACGAGTAATGATTTCATTAGCCAGCGGGTCAATCGAGTCCAGCCCAAACTCGTTCATAAAGTGCAGGAGTTCGCGCGCGCCGACCGCGTTTGATGAGGTCTGGGCGTAAAGGTCGCCGATGGTCTCGTTGGGAGTGCGCACATTGGAGCGGATGATCTTAAAAAGCTCGTAGTTGGGTTCGTCGCGGATGAACAGTTTGGTGATGGGTATGCGCAGACCCTCCTCGTAAACCTCGCGCGCCTCACCAGAGAAAATATGGCCGCCAATATCGGGGGCGTGGCAGGTGCTGGCAAAGTAGGCGACGAGTCGCGCATCTTTGAAAACCGGCGTCAGTACGGTCATGTCATTGATCTGACCGGCAGTTTGCCAGGGATCATTGGTAATCAATACGTCGCCCGGCTGCAAGGTTTCTGGCGGATAAACTTGCAAGAAATGGCGCACACCTGTCGCCATCGCGTTGATGTGGCCGGGCGTGCCGGTGAGCGACTGGGCAATCATGTAGCCGCGCGTGTCAAAGACGCCGCAGGCCAGGTCTTGCGACTCGCGCACAACCGTGCTGAAGGCGGTGCGCATCAATGTCACCTGCTGCTCATTCACCACCGAAAGCAGGCGGTTCCACAGCACTTCCAGGGTTATCGGGTCCAATGTACCGGTCATGGCAGAAAATCCTCGCAGCCTACAGTTCAATAATCAGGTTCAACTGCTCATCAACGCGGAAACGGCAATCCGGCCCTACAATCACGGTCGATTCGCGTTCTTCAACAATGGCCGGGCCGCTAAAGCCTGTGCCAGGGAGCAGGCCATAGCGATTGTAGACCGGCGTTTCGTGATAGCCTCCCAACTCCGGGAAATAGGCCAGACGGCTGCCTTTGCGGACGGTTTGAGCAACGCTATGCTCGTCTTCGCCAGCCTGTAAACGCACCTGGGGAGCCGGACTGGACGAGACAACGCGCCAGTTGATGATTTCAACCGGAACCGACTCGCTGAGCCGTTCGTACAGGCGGCGATATGTCTCTTCAAACGAGCGCATAATGCCGGAGATACTATCGCTATCAAGCTGACCATCTGGCAGGGGAACCTGTATCTCGTGACCCTGACCAACATAGCGTATATCCGCCATGCGCTGATGATGAATATGGGCAGGCGAAACGCCCGATTGCTCCAAAAGCGCCTGCCCTTCTGACTCCATCTCGCCAAGCAGCACGTTTGCTCTTTGCCAGTCCATGTGATCGAGGCGACCCGGCCACGAACGGACGAAATCGAAGGCAAGCGGCGCGGTCAGAAAGCCAACGGCGCTCATGACCCCCGCGCCAAACGGCACTATCAGAGCAGGCGAACCCAGCGCCTTCGCAATGCGATACCCATGCACCGGCCCGGCTCCGCCGAAGGCAAACACGGGGAAGCTGTGCGGGTCTTTGCCACGCTCCAACGTATGGATACGAGCGGCATTCGCCATGCTTTCATTCACTACCTGGTGAATGCCCCAGGCCGCTTCTTCCAGCGAGAGACCGGAGGGTTCGGCGATGCGTTCCGCGATAGCGCGGCGAGCGGCAGCCAGGTCTATCTTGAACTGACCGCCCAGGAAATAATCCGCATCGAGATAGCCCAGCACCAGGTCAGCATCCGTTACCGTCGGCTCGGTACCTCCATTGCCATAGCAAACCGGCCCCGGTTCCGCACCCGCCGATTCTGGCCCCACTTTCAGCAATCCCAGCGCGTCGATACGCGCTATCGAGCCACCGCCAGCGCCAATCTCGATCATCTCGATCACCGGCAGCTTGATTGGCAGGCCGGAACCCTTTTTCAGGCGATAGCGGCGATCAACTTCAAATTCGTGGGCAATAAGCGGCTGGCTCCGGTCGATGATGCAGAACTTGGCGGTTGTGCCGCCCATATCGAACGAGAGCAGGTCGCTATAGCCGCAGGCCGCGCCATAGCTGGCGGCAGCTAATGCTCCGCCCGCCGGACCGGATTCGAGCAGGCGCACTGGAAAGCGCATAGCCGTATCTACCGTGACGATGCCGCCGCTCGAAATCATCAAAAAAAGGCCGCCCTGAAACCCGATGCGCTCTAAACGCGCCTGTAATTCGCGCAGGTATTTCTCAACGCGCTCTTGCACATAAACGTTGGCGATAGTGGTTGAAGTGCGCTCGAACTCGCGTATTTCAGGCACAACCTCTGAAGAGAGGGAGACGCGCATATGCGGCGCGACACGCTGCACGATGGCGCGCGCTTCGCGCTCGGCGGCAGGGTTGGTAAAGCTATTCAGAAAGGCAATCGCAACGGCCTCGATGCGGTTCTCTGCCAGCTCGCGCGCCAGTTGTTCAACGAATGCCCCGTCCAGTTCCTGGAGCGTCGTGCCGTCGGACAGGGTGCGCTGTGGCACGCCAAAACGCAGGTAACGCGGCACCAGCGGTTCCGGCATTTCCAGCATCAGGTCGTAGAGTTCGTAGCGGTTCTCCCGTCTAATCTCAATGGAATCGCGGAAGCCCTGCGTTGCCAGTAACGCGGTAGGCGAACCTTTGCGCTCGATAATGGCGTTCGTCACCAGTGTGGTACCGTGAATGAGTTGCCGCACTGCGTCTGCCGCGATGCCCTCGCGTTGCAGCGTTTCGAGTACCAGCGTTTCAACGGCCTCCGATGGATCGCGGGGCGTGGTGAGAGTTTTGCCAACCGCGAAACTACCGCTCGCATTGTCAAATATAACCAGGTCCGTGAAAGTACCTCCGATGTCCACCCCTATCCTGTAATACCCGGAAGAACCTTCCATCACTCACCCTCCATTTTGGGGAAGCGGCTAAGCGGGAAAATATCCACTTGCGGCGAGCGCTGCTGCGAGAGCAGGCCACCATCGACTGCATAGATATGGCCCGTAATATAGCTGGCATCATCCGACGCCAGAAACACGGCTGGCCCGGCCATCTCTTCAGGCTCTCCCACCCGTCCAAGCGGTATGGTCTTGCCTCGCTCCTGCTTGAGTTCCGGCTCCATGCCCTGCGTATCAATCGAGCCAGGGATG
>DASTKD010000630.1:0-18549 GCA_035716135.1 Ktedonobacteraceae bacterium | reverse complement strand
AGATGGCTGCGCATATCGTAGTGGGCTATCCCAATGAAGCCTGCGGCGCGTTGGGCAGCAAAGATGGTCAGGTAGTCAAGCACTACCCGACCGCCAACGCCGCCGAGCAGCCCGACGATTTCTCCATCATCGCCCCCAACGACCTGCTCGACATCTTCGACGACATCGAAGAATACAACGGCGAGATGATCTATTATCACTCTCACCCCGTAAGCGAAGCCTATCCCTCGCGCCGCGACAAAGACTACGCCAAACTCAGCAAGATTTTGTATATAATCTTCTCCCACCGCTTCTATCCCGAACCCCCCTATGCCCGTGTGTTCCTGGTTCACGACGACGACTCGGTGACAGAGGGCAAGATTGAGATCGTGTAGTTACCGGCCAGGGCGTCCCCTCTGTCATTCTGAGCGCAGCGAAGAATCTGCGTTCGGCCCCGCGAGAGATTCTTCGCTGCGCTCAGAATGACAGAGGGCGGGCGGGACGCACCGGAACAGGTTTAGCGTTCTCCAGGATGGCTGGTAATCCAGCTTGCGGCCTCTTTTTGCCACTCTACAACCATCTCCTGCATTTCCAGCGCAATCGCTGCTGCTTCCTGAATATGCCTGCTCTCAATGGCGCGTTGAAAACGAGCGAAGCGCAGCATGGTTTGTGTCTGCATTTCCAGCCATGTAGCCCAGGTGAACATCGCAAATGGCACATCATACCCGTTCTCCTCTTGCTCTCCAAATAGATTGTGTTCTGTAGTGTTTGTCGCCATGCCGTTTCTTGCCTTTCTGCATTGCCATTATTTGGTCTGTGCCGATAAGGAGTATAACATAATTTTGTCAAAAATCCAATGATATTAGGATTCAAACCCTATTTGCTGGGTGTTATTACAAGTATCATAGTGATATTTTTACAAGAAAACAAAGGTTACTTCTTTTATATGGCAGATCAAGAATTCAGGAAAAAATTTGGCGATAGATTGCGTATTCTCCGGCTAGTTCGTCGCCTTACTCAAGAGCAGCTTGCTGAACTGGCAGGCTTATCTGTAAATTTTGTAAGCCTCGTGGAAACAGGTCAATCATCGCCGTCTGCTGAAACAATTTCAAAACTGGCGAAGGGGCTTGGGATTAACGAGGGGGAGTTGTTCAAGTTTGATGAGAGGTAGGGTGTGATGAACGCTTGTGCTGTTGGAAGAAAGCCACAACCCATGCTCTTTGCTCCTCCGTCTCCGGCACCGGGTACCCTCTAACATTGCTCAAGAGATTAAACGCCTGATCTGGAGAATAACCAGCGAGTACCATAAGACTTGCGGCCATGAGAACAGCCCGCCCAAGTCCCTGACGGCAATGCAGGGCAACATGCTTTCCTTCGGAGAGATGGATACTTAACTGCTCTAAGAGGGTGAAAGTACTGGTAGAAAACGGAGGAATGCTGCGATCTTGAATTGGGAAGGCAAAGAAGATGATTTCCTGACGACTACAGCACTCAGCCTCTTCTCCGAGGTCTAATTCCATCACTTCTTCAGGAGTGAGGAGAGATACCAGAACATCAACACCAGCCTCACGAAGAGCCTTGACCTCATCAAGAAGCCAGTCACCACCTCGTGGGCGAGCCATGATACTTACCCGTCCAGCAGGAAGGTCCTGAATAGAATACAATTGCGCGCGCATGTTCACTTCTCCTTGTTGTTTTGCTATTGCTAATTGGAACAAAATACCGCATAATAGAGCTTACATTTGCATGTAGCAGAGAGGAAGAGTCAAGAAGATGAATGACGAAACTGGAAGCACACGACCTCATTATACCTCACCTGCAAATGATTCGCGCGTCAACTAGCCAGAAACTATACCTCAACCACGTTTATTACCAGCAAGGGAGAATCTCAGGTCGGCCAGACCCTGGGATGGCCTGTCTGAAAATACCCTGCTATTTTTTATGGTATGAATTTCCTGGTATTTGAGGTGCTGGTTGCAAGATATTCATCAAAAGACGCTTCCGTTGGGGAGCATTTTACGCGAACGTTACAGGATTGAAGGGCTGCTCGGTAAAGGTGGCTTTGGGTCTGTTTATCTGGTGCGCGATTTACGTGTCAAGGGCAACCTCTTTGCTCTGAAGGAGACCAGTAACCCGAACAAGAAAGATCAGCAGCGTTTTCTCTTTGAGGGCGAATTGCTCAAAAAGCTCGATCATCACGCCTTGCCGCGCGTTTATCGCGTTTTTGAGGATGATGCCGGGCAGCGAACGTATATGCTGATGGATTATATAGAAGGCCCCAACCTGGAAGCATTGCGCCGCCAACGCCCCGAAAAACGCTTCACGCTGGCCCAGGTATTGACGGTACTGGCTCCCGTTGTGGATGCGGTGCAGTTTTTGCATAGCCAGCAGCCGCCAGTTCTGCACCGCGATATTAAACCGTCCAACATCATTGTACCCCTATCGGGCGATGATGCGGTGCTGGTGGATTTCGGCATTGCGAAGGAATTTGTGCCGGACGGCACCACGACGGCCTTTCGCACCGGCTCGCCCGGCTATGCTGCCCCTGAACAATATAGTCGCGGCACCAGTACGCGCAGCGATGTGTACGGGCTGGGCGCGACTATGTACAACCTGCTCACCGGCACTCTGCCCGCCGATGCGCTTGATCGCATGACGAAAACCAGCAGCGGTGAGCCTGATCCACTGATACCTGTATCTATGCTCGCTCCCGGCATTTCACAGGGCGTTTCGCAGGTCATTTCAAAGGCGATGGCTTTGAACAGCAACGACCGTTTTGCCACCATCGAACAGTTCTGGCAGGCGTTCGCTGCGCACGAGGGATGGAAGCCATTGCGCAACCCGGAGAGCATCTTCGCCGCTTCATTTGAGGGACCAATTACCGGCGGAAATACTCCCATTGCTGGCAATGCTGTCATACCCAGGCGCGCTCGCCTGCGCCGCATTCGTCTCTCAGGCATTCTATTAGTAAGCTTACTGGTATTATTACTCGCTACAGGCTCTATCGTGAGCTATTTCTTATATTTTCGAGGGCATCAGGCCGCCGGCGCTGCTCATCCAACGGCTCAAAGCACCGCTCCGACCATCAATAATTCTCCCATCTCTCTCCCCACACAAATACCAACCGTAGTTACAACTACGCCCACGCCCGGAAAGACTCCCACTTCCGCGCCTGCAAAACAGCCTGTCGTTGTGCCTACCGCTCAACCCACCTCGCCTCCAACGCCGCGACCTACGCCACCGCCAACGCCGAGGCCGACACCGCCGCCCACTCCCACGCCCGTTCCCTATCCCAAAATCGGCGGCAACTATACCGGCACCCTGGACAATACGACGGCCAATATCATCACAGGCATGACGCTATCCATCCAGCAAGCCGCCGGACAGGGCAACATTAGCGGCTACTTTACCGTCAACCCCCCTTTGCAGGGCAACGGCAACTTCAGCGGCACCGTCACTACCGCGAAGTATGTGCAGTTCACCGTGCAGTCATACAGAGGCAATAGCCCCCTCTATTTCTGGGGCCAGGTGCAGGCCGATGGCAGTCTCCAGGGCAACTATTGCAGCGTGAACTCGCATAACCAGTGCGACCCCAACGCGGGCGCGGCTGGCACATGGCATGTCGCGCCCACTTCGCAGCCCTTGACCTTCTCCAGTCATTTCGTGTATGATATAATTAGATTATCGAAATGACTACTGGAGAGGGTGTGTTAATGGATGGGACGGCACGAAACTGAACTGACGACAGCGCTGCTCGACATCACTCCAAAATTAGTAAAACGCCTGCGGCCCGATATGCCTTCCGATGAAGAATCAGGGGCTGAACCCGCCTGGCGTGAAGTTGTAGCATTACGCGCCACGCCGGGGCAACTGACCTTGCTCTATACGCTGGTTGAGCGCGAGCGCTGCACCATGCAGGAACTCGCCGAAGAACTGGCCGTTGCGCCGTCTACCGCGACCGCAATGGTCAAACGCCTCGTTGCGCAGGGCTATATCGAGCGCAGCCGTGATGATGCCGACTGGCGCACCGTCTGGGTCAAACCGACGGAGGCCGGTAAGCTGGCCGTCGAGGTCTACCAGCAGGCGCGCCTGCGTTCGTTGCAATGCCGTTTGAAATATCTTAGCGACGAAGAGCGCGCGTCAATCCAGGTCGCCTTGCCTGCCCTCTATCACTTGATTGAAGGAAAGAAGTTAGAAGGATCACGATGAGTTCAACCCGTTCCACTCCCAATAGCTCCGCGAACGTTCCTGAAGAAATTCAGCCCGCGGAAGCCGCGCCAGATCATAATACTGGTTATCAATGGACGGCGCTCTCGGTTACGACGGTTGGCGCGCTGCTGGCTTCGATCCAGGGTTCCGCGCTGCTGATCGCCCTGCCAAATATCCTGGCGGAACTGCACGCCACCTTCCTGACGATCATGTGGGTCTTGCTCGGCTATCTGCTGGTACTGACCGCGCTGACCCCTGTCATTGGACGCCTGGCGGACATCTTTGGGCGCAAACGTCTTTACAATGCAGGGTTTATCTTCTTCACCCTGGGTTCGCTTGTTTCAGGGCTGGCGCAACCACAATTTCACGGCGGCGACCTCATCGTGGGGCGTGTCATTCAGGGTCTGGGAGCTTCGCTGCTCATCACCAATAGCACGGTAATCGTTACCGATGCTTTCCGCAAAGGCCAGGTCGGCTTTGGACTGGGTATCAACCAGATAGCAGGCGCGGCGGGTTTCCTGATTGGTCCCATCGTGGGTGGTCTGCTGACAGAGATTTCCTGGCGCTGGGTTTTCCTCTTTAATGTGCCGTTAGGTATTTTTGGCGCGATCTGGGGCATCTGGCGTTTGCGCGAACCGGTGCGCCCGCGCGAGCGCCAGCCGATGGACTGGTTTGGAGCCATCCTGCTGGCTGGCGGTCTGGCCGGACTGCTGCTGGGATTAAGCTTGATGGCATTTCCCATCCTGCCTGCTACGACCACCAATGCCATCCTCATTGCCGGTATTGTGTGTCTGGTACTCTTCATCGTTTTTGAACCGCGTATCAAAGTGCCGCTGGTGCAGTTACGCCTGTTCCGCAGTCGTCTCTTCGCGCTGGCAAACTTGAGCGGTCTGCTCAACGGCATTGCGCGTGGCGCGGTGTTGTTCCTGCTGATCTTCTTCCTGCAAGGTCCTTATGGACAGGACCCCTTGCGAGCAGGTTTGATGCTCATTCCCTTTGGGGCCGCTTTTATGCTGATTGGCCCCATTAGCGGGCGGCTCTCTGACCGCATCGGTTCGCGCGTCCTGGCTCCCATCGGCCTGGCGATTTCGGCGCTCGCCCTTCTCGCCCTCACCACCATCGACCAGCATACCCCGTTCTGGCTGCTGGCGCTCTTCATGGCGGTCATGGGTGGCGGTTCCGGCTTCTTCGTTTCGCCCAACACCAACGCTATCATGAGTTCTGTCGAGCCGCATACAAGAGGAGCGGCGGCAGGCATCCTCAACATGCTCAACAATACCGGCCAGATGCTCAGTATCGCCATCGTTTTTCCGCTCGCCCTCAGCAAGTTGCCCTTTGGCGCGGTGCAGCAGGTCTTCATTACCGGCGGTGGTATGGGCAGTTTCGCCTCTATCATCCCGGTGTTCTTGTCGGGACTACACGAGGCATTCCTGATCTCGTTCGTATTGAGCGTCATAGCTGCGATTGTGGCCGCGCTGCGCCCATCGCATGGCACACGCTTGTTGGGAGGAGAAGAGGCAGCTTAGTCCTGGCGCGGCGGGTTTTCAGCATTGAGTAGCTGTAGAATTTTCGCTCGCACCTCCTGCAAATTGAGGCCGAAGCTTTCTAGCACCCTTGCGCCTATGCCATCGCCCTCGCGTATCAACCCTAACAGCAGGTGTTCGGTTCCGACATAATGGTGATTGAGTAGTTGCGCTTCACTAACCGCAAGCTCGATCACCTTTTTGGCGCGTGGTGTCAGACCGATTTCGCCCGACACCACGCGGTCTCCACGACCAATGATGCCTTCGACTGCCTGGCGAATTTTCTCAAGATCGACATCAAAGCTTCTCAGAGTTTCCGCGGCGACGCCTTCACCTTCACGAATAAGGCCGAGCAAGAGATGCTCTGTTCCAATGTAGTTGTGCTGAAAGCGCTGCGCTTCTTCCTGGGCAAGCTGCAAGACGTTTCTGGCCCGTCTGGTAAACCTGTCAAACCTGTCTCGATCGTTCATGCGTATGCTGTTCCTCTTTGCGTCACAATCAGCTCTCGGACGAGTATAGCCCAGCCATCTGCAAATAGAGCGAATCAATCTATATGCTGTCATCTTCTGAATCCTTTCTGAAATGTGCGCTCAATCCCGATTACCCGACAAGTGTTAACTGATTACTCCGGGTCTCTACTCGTGTTCCGCAGACGCGCTCGATACGTTCCGCGAGAGATGGTTCGCTCCATCGCCTGCGCCTGGGCGTTCGACTACGATCTGCCAGCGTGTGTAGCCCACTACATACATGACTGCGACCCAGCCAGAGTACGATCAATGTATCCGCGTGAAAGACCAGGGAACGCGCCTGAGTATGCCATAACCATGCGACACTGGCAATGAGCAGCAAAGCAATAAGCAATCCAACGAGAGGAATATGGTGTATCCAGAGCAAGATGAATGCCAGCCATGCTATCACTAGTACACCGATTAGAAGGAGGCGACTGAGCGTATATTTTGGCTTGCGAGCGCTGATAGAGCGTGCCAGCCCTGTTGCCAGCAGGACATCCAGCTCAGCCCCTCCCATCGTCATGAGCGCGTTTAATGGCAGGCGGAGCCAGACTTTGTGCTTTCCCAACCAGGAGCCGCGCACAACTGGCTCGTGTCTGCGCGGCTCCATTGAGCAATGCAACCTTGATTGTGTAAGCGGAACACGCGCCTCATAGGTGATACGAGCAAAAGCCTCCTGCATAAATGCGGGCGTGTAGCCTTGTGATCTCCTTCTTGCAAAACGCCAGTGAAAGCGGCGTCTTCGTGGTATACCTTCTTGTAAGCCGAGTTGCGAGCGCAGATGTTGCCACGAAGTCTGTGATAGAGGTTGTTCGCGCAACCGGGGGCCGTAGTAGGCTTTGAGGCGCTGCTCCAGGTCGAACGGCTCTTGTTGCTCGCTTTTATCGAAGTTCTGTTCTTTCATGGCAAATCATCTCCCTTCATCCGTCAATAGCACACGCAGACGTTCACGCGCTCGATTCAATCTTGATTTTACTGTGCCTACCGGCCAGCCCAGCGCCTGGGCAATGTCCACTTCTGTCAGATCGGCTCCATAGCGCAAAGCGATGACTCGCCGCTGATCGGCGCTCAACTGTGCCAGGGCTTGCCGTACTTCTTCATGTTGGGCTACCTGCTCCTGCGGGTCGGCCTGCTCGCTAAAATTACCAGAGCCAGGCGGAACTTCTGGCTCCATTGCGTCAGTGAGGGAGATAGATCGCTGGTAGAGGCGCTGTTTCTCCATCATGTCAAGCGCATGGCGATAGAGGATACGCATCAACCAGGGACGGAACGGATTGCCTGTCTGGAAGCGCGGCAGTCCGCGCCACGCCAGCAGAAACGCGCCTTGCGTGATCTCCTCTGCCAGCGCGCGTTGGTGGCAGAGGCGCAACGCCGCCGCCATAGCGGCAGCATGATGAGTCTCCCAGAGAAGCCGGAACGCCTCCTGGTCTCCATGAGCCGCGCGTTCGATGAGTTCATCCTCGCAGGTCGCCACGCATTTTCTCCTTCTGTAGCAATGGTACACTCGATGGGAGGCAAAAGGTTCCGGCTGGCCTTCACTTTGCGGGGGAAAGTAGCAATCTCTCCCAAACTGTGCTAAAATCGCCTCGAAACCACGATATATTACGCAGATCAAGGAGACCTACATTTGACAACGCACGATAGACGATATGTAATCATTGGCAACGGCATTGCAGGTACCACTGCCGCGGATACATTGCGCAAGAACGACCCGAATTGCAGCATCCATTTGTTTACGAACGAGCCATATCCCTTATACAACCGCGTGTCTCTGCCGCGCTTTTTGCAGGGCGTGCTGGTGGAGCAGAAGGTCATGATACGCGATTTTGCCTGGCACGAGCAGCGCAATATCCAGTTGATAACGAACACGATGGTCACGTATGTCAATACAGAGGAACGGGTGGTGACGACGGATGATAGCAAAACCTACCCCTACGATGCCCTGCTGATTGCCACCGGCGGTTGGGCCAATCCTTTACGCTGTCCAGGAGCGCCGGGTACGCAGCACATCTATAACTTTGTCACACTTGATGATACAAAGACCATCATTGCGCGTATGCTGGAGTCGCGTACCGCCCTGGCCTACGGAGGCAGTTTTATTTCTTATGAACTTTGCGACGGATTCGCCATGCGCAAATTGCACACAACATGGTTGATGCGCGGCCCGTTCTGGCTGCGCAGCGCGCTTGACCCGGATGGCGGTGAGGTAGTGGACAACATCGCGCGCAAGTTCAATGTCGAAGTCATTCATGGAGACGAAATCGAGGCGGTCGTACCGCAAAATGGCGTTCCCGCTTACGTTAAAACAAAGAAGGGGCGCGAGATTCAAACGGATATGATTGGCATCGGCCTGGGCATAACGCTCAATACGCAGATACTGGCGCATACGCCGGTCGAGGTGCGCAGTGGCGTGGTGGTCAATGAATACCTTGAAACCAACGTTCCTGGCATATTCGCGGCTGGCGATGTGGCCGAATTTTACGATGTGCATGTGGGCGAGTACCACTCGATGGGAACCTGGGATAATGCAATGGCGCATGGGCGCATTGTGGGCGTCAACATGGCGGGCGCGCACGAAGCCTATGTCGATGTGCCAACCTATACCAGCCCCCTGTTCGATGTCAATATCGCGGTTGTGGGTACGGCTGAATCGAACAACCCCGAACTGCACAGTATCGCGCGGCGCGAACCAGGCGAGAAAGGCAACGAAAACTATCGCAAGCTCTTCTTCCGCGAGAATAAGCTGGTTGGCGTATTGATGATTGGTAGCCCCAAAGGCCGCAAAAAGCTGGTTGAAATTGTCAAAAACCGGCAACCCATTGAAATGGCAGCCGAGCGTGAAGCCCTGCTCACGTTGAAATAACCTGACCATTTACCAGGGCGACCGCGAGGGCCGCCCCTACCCTGTACGTTTATCGTGCATTTGTCTCCTATCGTGTATTGTAGGGGCGACCCTCGCGGTCGCCCTGGCAACTGACCATTTGGGTGACATAACTTGACGAACTTTCTATAGTAGAGTAAGGTAAAGGCATGAAGTGAGGGGGGTATCCGCGTGGTGTCTCCAAACCTTTATCTCTTTGTGCGTTCATGTCCGGGAGGAGTTTCGTGGCAAAACTCTGTACTTCATGTGGAAAACCCCTGCCGAGAGAGGACTCTCGCTTTTGTAGTAATTGTGGCGCGGCGGCCTTTTCAAATTCAAATGCTCGTCAGTCTCCTATACCCAGGCGCACGCAAGTAATTTCGGGCGATCATCCATCCGCGCCTGCCCGCTCTGGATTGCGCGAGCAGATTGCCTTTGCCGCGCCCCCTCAGCAGGCTCCCGCTGAGACGCCCTCCTGGATGAGCAAGCTTGATAAAATGGGCAATCGCCCGGTGGCGAGGCCATCTGTGCCGGCCCGGCCTTCCATAACCCCGCCAAAAGTCGAAAATCCACCATCGAATGCGCATCATTCGTCTTCACCTGCGGCTTCTCGTTCGCCACAAAACGAACTGCATAGTAAGGTCTGGGAGGATGATGAACTTCCCGATCTTATCATGCCTACAGGGGCAGAGCCACAAAACGGACACATGGAACTCTCGCAAGACGAGCGCAAAGCAGATCAAGCGCAACCTCAACAGGTAGAGCAGGATGCTCCGCAGACCGCCGCAGCAGAGGAGGATTCCCCGGTAGAAGATCTGCCAACCACACCTATGCCCTCGACATTGCTGCCTGAGAAAGTTCAGCAAAGTGATGGGGAGAATCAGGCGGATACTGAAGATAGAGCGGACGCCGATCTTCCAACCCGACCACTCCCTGCCAATATAACGCTGCCCAAACCGGCGTCAGAGAATCGCCCGAAAGCACGCCCTTTTCCTGCCCAATCATACCAGCAAGCCGCGCCGCCATCGCCGCCAGAGCAGCCCACGGAGCAACAGCGACAGAGATTGGCAGGAAAAGCCGATGCCTACCAGCCGCCAATCGTGCAACGACTGGTGACGCCAGCGTTGCCCGTCTCTCAGCCAGGTTTCCAGCAAGCTGATCCAGCGCCAGCGCCAGCTCCTATTGCAAGAGCAAACAAACCTTCATCATCTCGACCAGCGCGGCGCAAGAGCAAATTGCGGCTGATTGTCGTGTTGCTCATGCTGGTGATCTTAGTGGCAGGTGGCCTGACCTACTGGATCGTGACTTACCAGCCGTTCAGCGTGCCAGCCGTCACCCAGACCTCGCTGGCGTTTAGCAACAAGACCCTGGGCATAGCTTTGCGTTATCCGCAGGGTTGGACAGCGAAACTCGATCAGGCGCATCAAACGGTTTCCTTCTTTGATGCCAATCATACCTATCCGGTGACACTCTCCGCGACTGCCAGCAATGGGCAGAGCGTTGATGCGTTTATCAAAAAAGAGGTCGCGCCGCTCGGATTGACCGCGCAGAAAAACCTGTCGCCCCTCACCTTTGGGGGAACCAGCTGGCGGCAGGTGCAAGGCACCGTGCTGGTAAGCGGCGCGACCTATACAGAGACGTTGCTGGCGGCGACGCATGGAGGGCAGTTTTACGCCCTGACGCAGATGGCTCCGGCTAGCACCTATGCCGACGCGGACCATCTTTTCTTCTCGATACTGCGCTCGTCATTCCAATTCATATAAGACGCTATCCCTTTGGATACACAGATGGTATAATGGCGGCATCTTGCTTAGAGGTATTATCGCTGTTGTACAGGCGTTGACGAAGAAAGGAGGGCGCAGCGACTGAGAAGGCTGCGCAAAGACATCAACTATATGGATGATATTCGCTTTGAACGACACTTCCGCACACCCTACTCGGAAAGCTACTATATTATGCAAGGGACGAGCTTGCAGAGCAATAACCGTATCGGCACCGTCGATATTCACTTCACCACCACCGCTGTGCATGGCACGCTTATTTTAGAGCGGGAACTGGATGAAACCGACCTCACCAAGCTTATCGAGCAAATCGACGAAGACCTGGTGCTTTCCGCCGATATGCCGCGCGATGATTTTCTGGTCAGCGTCTACATCGGCAAGGATGTTGGTTTCTATAGCGACGAATATTTCGCGGATGAAAACAGCGCCGATGACGATTTCGGTAACGACGACGAACTCTAAGGGCATCAATCCTCTAACAGGCCGCGCCGCATGGCATATTTGACCAGTTCGGCGCGGCTGTGCAAATTGAGCTTATCCATGATATGCGTGCGATGCGTATCCACCGTTTTCGGGCTAATCACCAGCCGCTCCGCGATCTGGTTGTTGGTATAGCCCTCCGCCACTAACTTCAAGATTTCCCGCTCGCGCTCCGTCAGATTTGAGTAGCTATCCTTCTCTTCGCCGGAATTGACGCGCTGCAGATAATCTCCCACCATCACCGATTGCGCCGTTGGCGAGAGGTAGAATTGCCCGTCGCGCACGACATGCAGCGCGGTAATCAATTCGGTATCGGCGGCCTCTTTCAGCATATAGCCCGACGCGCCCGCGCGTAATGCCTGGAAGACGTATTCGTCGTTCTCATGCATCGTTAAAACCAGCACCTTCACGTCGGGCAAGATTTTTTTGATTTGCCGGGTGGCCTCGATGCCGTTCAAATCGGGCATGGTAATATCCATCAGCACAATGTCCGGGTGCAGGCGCTGCGCTTCCTGAATGGCATGACGCCCGCCCTGTGCCTCGCCCACCACTTCCATGTCGGGCTGCGCATTCAGCATCATCTTCAGTCCGGCGCGTAGAATGGTATGATCGTCCGCCAGTAAAATGTGTATTTTCATCAAAGTATCCTGTTATTGTACCGTCAATTCTTCGTGTTCCGGCGTCGCTGGTCGCCGGGCATAGGAGAGTGGAATGCTGGCCTTGACCGTCGTTCCCTTGCCCATTTCTGTTGAGATGGCGAGCGTGCCGCCCAGTAGCACGGCGCGTTCGTTCATACCCGCCAGGCCCAATCCGCGTTCCTGCCCCGGATTTTTGAGCAGCGCCTCGTAGTCGAAGCCGTCGCCGTCGTCTTTAATGGTGGCTTTGACCTCGTCCTCTGTTTCTTTCAGCATTACAGAGACTTTTTTAGCGTTTGAGTGGCGCGCCGTGTTGGTCAGGCATTCCTGCACGATGCGATAAAGCGCGGTCTCCATCTCGGCTGGCAGGCGTTCTTTCAATCCGCTTGAGCGGAAATCCACCTCGATAGCGCACTTTTTCTGGTATTCTTTGACGTACCAGCGCAGCGCAGGCAGCAGCCCCAGGTCGTCCAACGCGCTGGGTCGCAGGTCGATACTGAGTGTGCGGATGGCGCGTAGCGTGGAATGCGCCAGCGCGCGCGTATCCGCGATGCGTTCGCGCGATTCGGGCGACTCTATGGACTTTTCAAGCACGGCCAGGCTGATGAGCAGCGAGGTCAGTACCTGGCTGGTTTCATCGTGTAGTTCGCGCGCGATACGCTGGCGTTCCTGTTCCTGCGCGTTGATGATCTGGCTGGCGCGCTGGCGCGAGGCATCATCCAGCGCTTCAAGCACCATATTAAAGGTACCCGCGAGCTGGTCCGCCTGTGAGTCCATGCCCGTCAGGGGTGCGCGCAGGGAGCGTTCGCCCGCCTGCACACGCTGCATCACCTTGCCCAGGTGCGTCAGGGGGCGGAAAGCGATCTGGAGTACCACGAAATTGAGCGCGATACTAATCAACCAGCCAGCCGCGACGAAGCCAGCCAGCGATAAAGGCGTCGCATACGGGTTGTTGTTGATATGCGTTGCCAGCCAGGTGCCACCCGTCGCGCCCACGAATATAATGAAACTGTTCGCAATTAATACTTTATAGACAAGAGGAATGCTCAGTAGCCGTTTGAGTAGAGGGTGTCGCCGCTGTTCATCTTCCACTTGTTGTGGTCTGGTTGTCGCCATGATTTCGATCCTTTCCTGCTCTTTATATTGTAGGGGTCTTGAGCTTATCCTGTCAAATGCAATGTATTGTATCAGATGCGTGGAGATCATGGCTGTCATCCTTCGCTTCGTCTGTCATCCTGAGCGCAGCGAAGGATCTCTCGTCGGCAACACGCAGATCCTTCGCTGCGCTCAGGATGACAGGCCCGATGTATCGGGGAATCAGGTGTTGAGCGTATAAATATCAGGTATCTACCTGATGCCGGCTCTTGCAGGGTACATTAAGCTAGATAGTGACAACCCGTATCGGATGTTTCAAACGCCAATTTGTAACGCGCCCTCTTCTCAATTGTGGCAGGATGCGTTACAATTGCTATAATATAAAGTGTATCTCTCAATTCCGAAAGCGGGGGATACACGAAGCGGGCATTTGTATGATATAATTTGCCTCGCATATTTATTAAGAACTTTTCAACTACCTGGCAATTGTCCTTTCGGGAGACAATTCCGAAACCGGAAATGTATGAACATTTAGGAAGGCAGGCGCGGTGAGTTCTCTTCCAAAGAAAAGCTTGCTCGACACCATGACGCAGAAGATGGTCGAGAGCCAGCTGTGGCGCTCAATATTTCGCCATGGCTACCCTGATACCCCGTTAAACCAGTCTCTGGTCATGATGGGCAACGTATTTCTGCATTTACACCCGGTGAAAATCAGCCGCCGATCCCTGAAAGTCACTTATACCTGGTGTATGGGTGGTATTTCTTTTTTCCTTTTCTTGCTGCTGACGCTTACCGGCGTATTTCTGATGTTCTTCTATGTGCCTGATACCACGCAGGCATATGTGAACATCAACCAGTTAAGCACCGCTATTTCGTTTGGACACCTGGTGCGCAATATGCATCGCTGGGCAGCCCACCTGATGGTCGTCTCCGTCACGCTGCATATGATTCGCGTCTTCTATCATGGCGCGTACAAGCCGCCCAGAGAGTTTAACTGGGTGATCGGCGTTTTCCTTTTCTTAGTGACTCTGTTCCTGAGTTTTACAGGTTATCTGCTGCCCTGGGACCAGATCGCTATCTGGGCTATCACCGTCGGCACCAACCTGGCTCCGTATGCCCCTATTCTGGGTGACGCGGTCTACAAGGTACTGACTGGCGGCTCTGCCGTCGGGCAAGCGACCCTGGTACGCTTCTATGTCGGCCATGTAATCTTCTTGCCACTGATCGCAGCTTTATTGATGGCTGTCCATTTCTGGCGTATTCGTAAGGATGGCGGCGTCGCGGGTCCCCCGCCTCCATCTCGTAGAGAAGCAGAAGTGCTTGAGCATTCAGTAGTCGGCTCCGCCCGGCCATAATCGGCGTAGATTGTTGCGGACCGTCACGGAGTAGCCGCTGGTTGCCAGTGACGGTTCTCATGAGAGGATACTGAGAGGATGCTACATCATGTCGATTGAACAAAAAGATCCAGGAGCGCAGACGCAGGGGTCGGCGACTCAACGCCGCTATCGTACTCTGGCTGTCGTGAAGCAAGAAGCCATCACGCGCGTTGAAAGGCCGTTGGAAGATTCGGTTTTCGTCTGGCCGCATCTGCTGGTGCGCGAATTTTTCGCGTCCGCCATCTTGATGGTCATGATAACCATACTTTCCATCTCCATCGATGCGCCGCTGCGCGACCCGGCCAACCCGAACCTGACGCCTAATCCGGCCAAAGCGCCCTGGTACTTCCTGGGTTTGCAGGAGGTTCTGCACTACTTCTCGCCTACTACCGCTGGTGTGCTGCTTCCCGGCTTTACGCTGCTTGGACTGATGGTGCTGCCTTACGTGGACCGCAACCCCAGCCGCGCCTATTCTGATCGCAAAGTAGCCATTGTGACCTTTACCATGTTTGCCGTATTCTGGGCGGTCATTACGCTGGCAGGCAGCTTCTTCCGCGGCCCCGGCTGGGTGTGGTCATGGCCCTGGCAGCATATGTACTTTGACCTGTAACCGGGCATAGATAGAGAGGGATTTTATGAGCATTAATACTCCTCCAATCACCCCGCACCAATACGAGGTGTTACACGGCGGGGGAGCCGAGGCGGCGGAAATCGCTCAGCAACGGCTGTCGCGGCGGCGTTTCCTGCGCAGGTCTATGCTGGCGGTATGGGGGTTGTCGGCGACAGCAGCCGTAGGTGGCTCGTTGTACATGATGTATCCGAACCTGGCAGGCCAGTTTGGTTCAGACCTGACGGCAGGCAAGAAGTCAGCTTTCCCGGCGGCCAAACCTGGAGATTTTAAGATCGGCCAGGCAGGTGTTTTCTACGTCCAGGCAGCTAAAACCTATATCTCACACATGGCAGCGGATACCACCTTCTTGTTAAGCGGTACAAGCCTTACCGACCAGTTGACCTCTGAGAGTTTCGTAAAGGACTCTGATGGCTCTTACTGGGTGGCGCTTTACCAGAGGTGTGTGCATCTGGGCTGCACCGTGCCGTTCCGCGACGACTGCGATAGCTTCAAGTGTCCCTGTCATGGTTCTCACTATAATATCGATGGTGAGTACCTGGATGGGCCTGCTCCCAGAAGTCTGGATCGCTTCGCCATGTCGTTCAGTGGCGATAGCGTGGTTGTCAGCACGGGAACATTGAATAATACAGTGCCGCATCCTGATTCTACAACCCGCATCATTGCGGTACCAGGGGTGCAATGCGCGGCAACCTAGACCCATGCTCACAGTTTAGGGTGCGGAGTGAGCGCGCCCGTATTTCGCGGGCGCGGGACACTTTAGCCCGTTTGTAAAAAGGTAGTGTGTTTATGATAGATCCTGTACAGGCCACAGTAGGTATTGTGGTGGCGCTGCTGGCAGTAGGAGCCTTGCTTTATGTCTTCTACTCGCGCACCAACGCCGTCGAGAAAACTGGCTATGGCGCTCTCATTATGCTATCGGTTGTCTCATTGATGATCCCTGTTTTCTGGATTATGGAGTCCAATGGGCAGGCGCAGGCTAAGGTGCAGCAGCACAGTACATTCGTCGAGCGTGGCGCGGCGCTTTACGCGCAGTACTGTTTTCAGTGTCACGGTATCAACGGTCAAGGCGGCACAGGCCCCAAACTGAACGGAAACCCGGCAGTCAACTCTTTGACCGATGACGATATTTTGCGCATTATCGAGGGCGGTATTTATGATCCGGCCAATCCGGGTACGGCCTTGATGCCAGCGTGGAGCGATCAATATGGTGGTCCTTTGACGCAGGATCAGATTCAATATCTATTCCAACTTGTCCGTTCGGCTGATCCCGCGTACCTGTCAACCAATGGCTATCCCGGCGGCAAAGGCTCCAATGGCTTTGACCAGGTTCCCGGCGCGTTGCAGGCCAGTAACCCGAGTACGTACCAGACGGCTGTAGCGCAGGCGACCGCCGGCAGTGGCATCGGCTCATATCCCGTAGTGGATATGACCAACCAGAAAACCATCACCATTGATATTGTTGACTCGCCCGCAGGCGCGCAGTGCCAGCCAGCCTGTTACGCGGTGCCTGACCCCAAGAATCCAGGACAGGATATCATCGCTCCAAATGTCAAGGTCAAGGTAGGCACGACCATTACCTGGGTTAATAAGAGCAAAACCCCGCACACGGTTACATCAATCGTGGGTGAAAACGGCGCTGCTCCAGTTCCAGCCAAAGTCTTTGACTCCGGCGCGAGCAATCTGCTTACCACAGGTAAGAGCTTTACCTATACGGTCAATGCAGATGCCTACACCTTTAACTCAAACCATGTCGTCCTTTACTTTTGTCAGGTACACCCGATTATGGTGGCTGCTCTGACGATTGTGCAATAAAACCATTGTCCAGGGGGTCGCGCTTCTCGTAGTCAGGAGGCGCGGCTCCGTTATCGCCCGATCGCTGGTCATGTCGCATGTTGATCCCGCGATATGTTGAAAAGGATTGCGATCTATGCAACACACGCAACAACGGGAGCAATCAGAACGAATATCCTGGGCGCGCGCCATGATATTCGCCGTAGGCTTCTTTTTTATAGCGGCCCTGCTGATTGGACAAATCCCCAGTTTTATTTATTATCAGCTCACCGCCTCGTCTTTTACAGCCATCGAGCAAGGTTTCCTGGGATTGGCCGCAACCTGCATTGCCGGCTTTATCGTCATCCAGGTGGTGGTGATGCTTTTCGATCCCAAACCTGTACTACCGCCGATGCTCTTTGGTATGGCTGGCCTGCCTCTGGCTGCTGGTGGCCTGGCGCTGCTACTCTGGTCGACTTGGTCTGGCAACCAGTACTTCCCTAACGCCACCACTAACGTGTGGGCTGTGCTGGGCGGTAAATTCTTATGGTTCCCGGTAAACACCATTGATTTTGCCATGATCGGCTCGGCTGTCATGGCAGTGGGTGTGGCTATGGTGTTTTTCAGTGCGCTGGCCGCGCGCGAGCAGCGCAACCCGGATCGCCGGGACCCTGGCACAACTCCGGTTATTCGCCTGTTGCTCACTATCGGTTCCGTTATGATCGCCGTATTTCTGATCTTTTACACTTTTGTGACCGATACAACGGTAGCTCAATGGATTAATCCAGCGTGTCCGATTGGCATTGATCCCAAACATGGCTGCACCAGCCCCATCACCGGCCTCTTCATTGCCGATACCATTTTCAATGTCTTCCTGGCCGTTGCCATCTTTTGTATGCTGGGGGCGTTCGCGTTGCGCCTGCACTACCTGATGCGTCCTGTACGCAAACGTACCATGTCGGGCCTGTATATCATCGGCATTAACCTGGCGCAATTCGGCGTAATATTCCTGGTTGGCTGGTTTGTCTTATATCCTTTGATCGCGTGGATGCATTCCTGGACCTTCATTGGACTGGGCAAATACCTCACCCTGTGCGGTAAACCATCCGCCATCCCACAAAGCTGCGCCTTTTCGCAGCAGGGCGGCTACATTATCGACACGATAGTTACCACCGGTTTCTTCGTGCTGTTGTTTGCGGCTATCTGGGCCTGGAAGTCGAAACGCAACCTTGTCGTCGTGGGTTCTGTTACTATTACAGCGGTGCTATCTATCGCAACCCTGATGGTGCATACCACGCCTTCTGAAGTGATTATCGCGGCTCTGTTATGCGCCGCCGGTCTGGCCCTGGCGGGGATCTGGACGAGCGTGGCGCGCCGCGAGTTCGCGGTCGTGGGCGAGAACAATCTGGGCTGCCTCGGTATGTGGCTGGTGGTGGGAACCTGCCTGCTCATCTACATCGCGGCCTTCGCTTTCTTCTCGCTGCCGGTCTTCCCCAACGAGACAGAGCCGAATATTCCATTTACGCCCGGTGGCGGGTTGGTTCTCGGCTCCGGCGGCAATATCAACGCGGTTGTGGTTGTCATCATCATCGGCATCCTGGCCGCCGTTCAGTTCTACTTCCTGACACGCAACCGCTACAAAATGTAGCGAGCGATCTTTCCGATCTTACAAGTGAAGAGAAGCCAGGGGGCGTCGCCCCC
>DASTKD010000629.1:0-4841 GCA_035716135.1 Ktedonobacteraceae bacterium | reverse complement strand
CCAGCCAGCCCTTGCCATGCCGCAATAGCTTTTCGATCTCGTCCTTGCCAATATAGTAATGCTTGTCGTCATCCAACACGGGAACAAGCACATAGAGATGTGTTAGCAAGTCGCTCAAACGACAGGTGGCCTCGAGCGTCACTGTATAATAAGAACTCTTGCCCCAGTCGGGATACTTCTCGTCCAGCAGGTGTGACTCTGCTGTCACACTATAACCCAGTGGCTCAAAAAGTCGCTTCAGAAAGCCTTCGCCGCCCCGGCATGGCAGCACGGTCAGTTTTGCCCGTAGCGGTATCTTCGTTCCGGCCAATTCCTGCCGCGAAGCGCAATGTCCATTCAAAGCTGTGCCGAAAACATCTGAAAGCGCCACGCTGAGAAACGAGGAAGCGACGTATGGACGATCATTGACGTATGGTTCAAGTGGAGTAGTCCCGCGCTGCCCGCGCGAAAGCTGCACAGGATCGACATCCAGCAGCAACGCCGCCGTGCAACGTTCAACGCTGGCTTCAGGATAAAAGACATGCGCTTGACCAAAGGAAAGAGAGAATGCTTGCGCCCGCGATGGATGCTTGTGCAGCAAATAGCCCAGGTCTGTAGCCGGTTGATAAGTCGTCGTAATGGTTAGCAGCATTGATCTACTCTCTCTCTTGCGAAAAATGGGATCAGGGGTTCTTCTTTATGCATGGCCTTATTCTACCAGCCAATGCAACCGCCGTTCACTTTGGGGCAACGCTACCTGAAGCCGGTATCCTGCCCGCCCTTGTTATGAACACCCTGCTGTGTGATCCTTTGTGCCGGGTCATAAACAACATAGCTCCCGATAACAATCTTCGTATACGTGATATGCTGCTGCGCCGCCTTTTGTTCAAGCAAGAATGCCTGCACTGAGCCAACCGGGAACATATAAAAAGGGTGGGAGGCATTGGCTACCTGCGCTCTATAAGGGAAGTAGCGATCAAGCCCCGGTTGCAAGCCATCGTCCAGCACTGCGCAAACGATGCGTTCGTTGCTGAGGAATGCCAGGCGGTTGCAGTCGTCGTAGTCGGTATAGATGTGGGTCGCCCCCATCTGCACAAGACGGCTGATAAGCGCCTGCTGACCTGCACTACTCGCCTGTGCCAGTGGTAATTGCGTGCTGAATATTTCAATGGTTCCCAATAGCGCGACTACTACGGCCAACAATACCGGGGCATAACGAACCAGGGCGCGCCAGGATTTTATGACGTAATTCCTCTTTTCCCATAATGGGAAGAGTATGGCAGGTATGGCGATCAAGAGGCCAACGAGATAGCGAGCAGAAATCCAGGGTGTGACGGCTGCTGCCTGTGGATAGAGCGTAAAGGCCAATATCGTCAACCCCGTCCCTACCAGGATCATGAGGCGGGATGCCTCTATGACGGATGCGCGGTGGAATTCTAATGAAAAAGCTGTTTTTCGTTGGGAACGCCGGTACTGGATGAAGTGCCTGAGCGCGGAAATGGTGGCGATCAACCAGAGCAGGACAAAGCCGATGCCCCACGCTCCATGCGCGCCTGTGCAAAAACGGATATAGCCGCTAGCCTGGTCAGTCAAAGGCCAGACGTCGGTAGATGAAACGGGACAGAGCGCGGTGCCGTTGGTAGCGACGGGAATGCCTACCAGCAATGTACCCGCGATCTGTTGTGTGGGACGCGGCGCGATAGGTTTTGGCGCGACAAACGCTTGCGCTGGCGGCATACCCGGAGGCGTGGGATAGGTAGGTTCCCTGTAGCCGCCGCCGAATGACCCGGTAAAGAGCGAGAGTTCATGAGCATTGACGGGCGTTGTGACATTATAAATAATCAATGGCGAGATGCCGATGAGCAGGCACAATAAAAGCGTCGAAATCGACAGAAGGCGTAGCTCTCGCCGACAAAATATGACGAGCATCAGTCCCGCGCTCAAAACAAAGGGCAGGCATAAGAGATGACTGTAGAGATCGAGACCCGCGATCAGGCCCCACGCTCCATAAGCCGCGAAGCGCTGCCACGATAGACGCGTTGGCAACTTATGAGCGGATACCTCAGCGTTATTGCTTATCCCCTCATATTCCTGTTTCTGCCGCGCTGGATTGGCCGTGAGCGCAAGCCAGGCGGTGAGTAGCAGGAGCAACGTGGTGAGAAACATGAGTTCTGGCGTTCCGCCCGCCGCCATCAGTTGGCGTAAAAGCACCTCTGGCGATCCCAGGGACAGGAAAATAAGTGTGATGAGAGCCAGCGATTTTGCATAAAGCAGCGATGCCAGCAAGTACATACTGATGAGAAAGAGCGCAAAGAGCAGCAACAGGCCAAGCCGCAGCACGGGTGTAGAAGCGCCGAATAGATGAAAGAAACCCGCGCCAAGATAGGCTTCCAGCGAACCCAGGTAATCCTGTCCATAATAAAGCAGTGGATGAGCGCCTTTGTATGCAATATGCAGGGCCATCAAGCCCAGCGTCCCCTCGTCGTTATAAGATGCGGGCCAGCCCAGCAGGATAAAGACAAGTCGCAGAAGCGTTCCCAGGGCAATGATGATTCCCGCGCATATATCATAGCGATCCAGGCGACGTTTATATAAAAGATTGCTCATTGATTAGATTACGCTCCTGATAGATACTGGAAACAGTGCGACCGCGCGGGTCTCTCGCTGTTCCTTACCCTATACGAATGAGCCAGCAAAGGCGTCACACTATAGGATTAGGTTCGCATGAGACCCACGCGGTCGCACTACTTCCAGTGTTTCTATCGAGGCTACCTGGAATGAAGCGCATCCGCTCGCGCCAGATTGAAATTTACCAAAAGCGCGTCAGCGTCCGGTGCGCATTTGCAGTCTGCGGATAACAGCATCGGCTGTAACGGCAGCTAGCAGTACCAGTCCCTCAATGATTTCCAGGGCATCGGTTCCCAGGTTTTTAAGCGCAAGGCCGTTTGACAGGCTGCCGATAATCAACATACCCAGCACTATAGCCCAGACCGAGCCTTTGCCGCCGAAAAGGCTGACACCACCAATGACTGCCGCCGCGATAGCGTTCAGCAACAGGAATGGGGAAACCTGGGTTTGCGCTGAGAAGGTGAGTGAGGCTTCGATGACACCCCCGACCGCTGCCAGCGCCGAGCAAAGGGTGAATACGGAAAGTTGAATAGCAACGATACTGATACCTGCGCGGCGCGCGGCCTCTTTGTTGCCGCCAACGGCGTAGATATGGCGACCCCAGGATGTTTTCGTCAGGAGAATCCAGAAAAGCACGATAGCGCCGAAAAGAATGCCAGTTGAATAGGGAACGCCGTTGTTGCTTTCAAAGAGGATAACGAGTCCTTCAACAAGCACGACAGGAATGATGAGATACGCGAGGAACTGCGGTAGCGAGGGATTTCTTAAACCCATGCTGGCGCGTCTGCGATAGTTGATAACACGGTAGATGACATAGATCAACACGGCAGCCGTAGGCAGGCCAATGCCGAGACTGTCGGGGAAGTAGCTTTCTGGCGAACCGGCAATGCTGCTGATGAAGCTATTCTGGATGAGGAGTGTAGCCTGTCCCTGAAGCAAGGTGATGAGCAAGCCCGAATAGGCAATGGAGGATGCCAGCGTCACGATGAACGAGGGGATACGCAGTACCGCGATGAAATAGCCGTTGAGGAATCCTGCCAGCGCGCCTGCCAGTAACCCGCCGGGAATAGAAAGCCAGGGTGGCAGGCCAACCCGTTCCGAAAGCACGCCCATTACCACGCCGCAGAGTGTGCTGACAGCCGCCATCGAAAGATCGATTTCACCAAGCAGCAGTACAAGGATACCCCCCAGGCCGACCAGGCCAATTTGAGCATTTTGTAGGAACAAATTGGTGAGGTTGCCCGTATTAAAAAACAGGCCGTCGGTAATGATCTGGAAAAAGATGATGATGATAATAAGCGTAACGAGTACGGGGATAAAGCCAAGATCACCGCGCAGCAATTGACCGATGCCCTGGCGTTGCCTGTAAGATGGCGCTTCAACAGCCGCGGCGTTGGGGTCCTCGACGGCGCTTGAGTTGGCTTCAGGGGTGTTAATAATTTCACTCATTGATCAGTGTCCTCCATTGCCATTTTCTTCTAAAAGCTGACCAAATTCCGCGCCGGTGATGGCGGCTACTATCTGTTCGGGCGTCGTATCTTTTACCACGAAGGTGCCGACGCGCTTCCCAAGTCGCAGAACGATAACCCGGTCGACCACTTCAAAGACATCAGCCAGGTTATGCGAGATTACCACTACAGCTAATCCTTGCTCGCGCAGGCGGCGAATGAGTTGAAGTACCTGGCGCGTCTGGGCCACGCCGAGCGCGGCGGTAGGCTCGTCGAGCAACACAACTGCTGCATTGCGCAAGATGGATTTTGCGACCGCAATGGATTGTCGCTGTCCGCCAGAGAGCTGCGCGACAGTGGCGCGAATAGAGGGGAGTTTCACATTAAGCGTTTGCAGAACCGCTAACCCACGTTTCTCCATGTCGTTTTCTTTTAACCCGCCCAGGGGCGCGAGTTCTTCACGTCCCAGGAAGAGGTTGGAGACCACATCCAGGTTATCGCAAAGCGCGAGGTCCTGGTAGACGGTCTGGATACCCAGGCGCGTGGCAATATTGGGATTGGTGATTTTGACGGGCTGGCCTTGCACAAATATTTCGCCTTCATCGGCAGGCCCGACACCGCTTATGGTTTTAATGAGCGTGGATTTGCCCGCGCCATTATCGCCAACCAGACCTACGACTTCACCATCATAGACCTCAAAATCAACGCCGGAAAGCGCGCGCACTGCGCCGAAGGATTTACCGATGCCTGTCATGCGCAGGCGTGGCTCGCCCTCCCCCCAGGGTG
>DASTKD010000628.1:0-4023 GCA_035716135.1 Ktedonobacteraceae bacterium | reverse complement strand
TCTCAATGGAACCTCCTAACAAGCTCATACGTGCTATAAGCAGCATCTTTAAACTCAAAAAACAACGGCACGGCGAGGATGCGGCTTGAGAACGTGCCGGAAAGGATACGTCTATGCGTGGAAAACAGGCATGTTTGATTGTCAATCCCAAAGAAGGGAAAAATCTGGCCCACCTGAAGGAGATCAGAAAGATATTCAAAGAGGCGGGTTGGAAGACTCGATTTGAGGTTAAGTTGTTTGGCGGTCAGACGCTGGCGCTGGCGAAGGAAGCTGCCGAGCGCGGTGACGACCTCATTGTCGCCTACGGCGGAGATGGAACGATCAGTCAGGTAATAAATGGGGTGATGGACGCAAGAGGCAAACGGACCCATCCCGTGGTTGGCATCATCCCTGGTGGTACCGCTAACGTCTGGGCAACGGAACTGGGCATTCCCCTCGACCCGGTGCAGGCCGTCCACACGCTGCTGGAGAGCGAAGTCCGCAAAGTCGACCTTGGCTGTGTCGATGTGGCACAGCTCAGTATAGAACCGGCGTCCGGAGAGCCGTTCCAGGAAAATGTGAAAACACTGCGCAATAAGGGGAAAAAGACCTCGTTGCCGAAGGCGCGGCATTATTTCTTGTTGATGGCCGGTCTGGGCGTCGATGCCGCTGTGATGGGTAACGTCTCTGATAACCTGAAAGATCAGGTTGGCCCTCTGGCCGTGGGAGTTTCCGCCGCCGAGAAAGTGCCGGAACAGCAGCCATTTCGCGTTGAATTGAGCATCCCCGGCGCTGGCAAGCAGGACGAGTCGTTCTGGGATGGTGAGGCTATACAGATTGTAATCGGTAACACGCGCAGCTACGCCAATATTACTGACATGACCCCAAATGCCTACATAGATGATGGCATTCTCGATATATGTGTGATTGAAGCTGGCGATCCGGTATCGATGACGAAACAGATACTTTCTCTTGTGCTGCGACACAAGCCCGATAATGTGACCGCCGAATTCTTCCATAGCGCGCAGTTCACACTGCGTGTGCCAGCCTCTGTACAGATGCAGGTAGATGGCTCTACCATGAGGCTGAAGGACTATCTTGATAAGCCGAAGCGTGCTATACTCAAGCAAGAACAAGATGCGGCGCGGGTGATGGTCGAATATCGCTTTGAAGCTGTGCCGCGCACACTGAACATGGCATTTCCCATTACGTATGATAACGCTCTGTTCGAGCACGAAAAAGATGATGTATGACCTCGGAGGACATGTGAGCGTAGTAGACGATTCATTAGAGTGGCGGTCGGTCATGGAGGCTCTGCGCGATGTCAAGGTTGAGGAGAGGGCGATCCTGGGCAACGGGTCGGTCATCGCCTATACCGATGGAGCCTGCATTAAAAATCCCGGTGGCCCGGCGGGTTGGAGCGCTATCCTGCTCTCAGCCGCAGATGTGACAAACAACCAGGCGCGTCAGGATGCGAAACGGCTTGAGCGCTACGGTTATATCCCCAAATCGCCGACAACCACCAATAACCGGGCCGAAATTTCCGCCGTGCTGGCCGCGCTCAGCATGGCCCCGCGTGACCAGCCGCTGACCATCCACAGCGACAGCGAATACACGATCAAGGTTGCGCAGGGTGTGTACAAGATGAAGGCCAATCCTGACCTCTGGTCGCTCTACCAGGCGCTGGTGAAACATCGCCAGACGCCGCCCCTTTTCCAATGGGTGCGCGGCCACGCCGGACATGATCTCAATGAACTGGCCGATGAACTGGCGGGCCTGGGTGCCTGGAACAACGATTACGAGGCGTACAGCAGGTGGCAGGAATCCAACGCGCCGGAAGCGCACAATGCTCCCGCCTCACCAGAACTGGCTGCCCTGCGCCAGCAGGTGCAAAAACTCAAAGCGCTTTTTGACAGTCTCGACTCGAACGATGCTCGCGTCCGGCCCAACGAACGCGAATTCATCAACGACATGGCAAAGCGACTGCAAAAGAATAATTTTGCTCCCTCAGAAAAGCAGGCCAACTGGATCAAGGTGCTGGCCGGGAAATTTAAGGTCTGAGAGGGCAAACTGCCCTGTGTGATAGAATGCAAGAGATGCGGGGAAGGTTTCCCCATGTAGCATCCATACAAGAAAGAGGGAACAGTTTGTATCAAGAACTGGCGCAGCGTTTCATCGAACAACTCCAGTTGAAGCAGCCACCTATCGGCTTAGCGTTTGTCGAAACGGTCCCGGAAAATATTCAGCAGGTTGGCAAGCGTGTGCCATCGGCCTGTACATTCTGGCGTCTGGCCGAGCAAGGCGTCTTCTATGCCACGGCCAGCGACCACCAGAATTGCCCCATCGGTATGATGACGATGGGCTTCACCATGCCGGAGGAGGCGCAGCAGCGAGCGCAGGGTCTGATAGAGACGATGGCCAGCATCCAATATTTCTCACCTGCCGAGGTCAGCGCGCTTCCGGTTGTGAGCAAGCCCCACGAGAGCATTGTCTATGGTCGCCTGGATCAGTTGCCCATCGAGCCGGATGTGGTACTCTGCATCATCGATACAGAGCAGGCCATGCTGATCGCCGAGGCGATGGGCCAGCTCAACTGGCTGCAACAGGGAGGACAAGCGGCCTTCGGGCGTCCCACCTGCGGCGTCATTCCCCGTGCGCTGCTGACCGGAGAGCTTTCCATGAGCTTCGGCTGCGTCGGTGCTCGCACCTACACGGGACTGACCCCTGGCGAACTGGTGCTCACCTTGCCCGCCAGCGAGTTTGCCACCCTGGTAGAGCGCCTGCAAACCACTGTCGCGGCCAACGCCGCCCTTGCTCCATTCCACCAGCAACAAAAAGAGCGCTTCAGCGCCTAAGTGTGAAGAGGAAATCCGTAGGGGCGACCCTGGTGGTCGCCCGGAGCCGGGCGCAAAGCAACTGGCTTCGGGTTCATGGAAGTGTGCCAGTTGCTGCACGCCTGGCACGGGCGACCACCAGGGTCGCCCCTACGGAGTACAACAGGCGATTAAAGCTGCGAAATACTCTCTGGAAGGACGAGCAAGCATGACTACTCCAAATCCCGATCAGGTTCGTATCTATTTCAACCAGCGTATTCCCATGCGCGATGGCGTCCAGCTTTCGGCTGATGTCTACCTGCCAGCCGGTGCCGGAACCGGGGAGACAACATATCCTGTTGTCTTAATGCGCACACCCTACATGAAGGCGAGTACGACAGCAGTTGACTATGGTAGCTACCTGGCTGAGCGAGGCTATGCCTATGTGGCGCTGGATGTGCGCGGGCGCGGCGACTCGGATGGCGAGTTCGTTCCCTATTTCAATGAGGGACGTGATGGATACGATGCTATCGAGTGGTGCGCGTCGCAGTCGTGGTCGAATGGCAACGTCGGCACGATTGGCAGTTCCTATCCGGGCTGCATTCAGTGGCTGGCCGCGCTGCAACAGCCGCCGCACTTGCGAGCGATGGTTGTGCGCGTTCCGCCATCCGACCCGTTTGTCGAGACGCCTACCGGTGTTCACAGCCCCATGCATCTCTGCTGGCTGCACCTCGTCAGTGGGCGCACAAATCAGGTAATGGAGGCGGTGGACTGGACACGCATTTATGAGCACCTGCCGCTGCTGACGATGGATGAGCAGGCGGGGAGGCACAATGCCCACTGGCGAGCCGACCTGGAACACCCGCAACTCGATGATTACTGGGAACCGCTTTGCTATCAAACGAAGTTCGAGCAGCTTGCTGTCCCGGTGCTGCATATCTCCGGCTGGTACGATGATGAGCAGATCGGCACGCCCCTCAACTACACCGGTATGACCACATACGCCGCCACGCCCGAAGCTCGCGCCAGCCAGCGCCTGCTGATGGGTCCCTGGGGACACGCAGTCAACACCACCTCGAAGCTGGGTGAGGTGGACTTTGGCTCGCAAGCGTTGATCGACCTGCGCGGCGAAGAGGTGCGCTGGTTTGATCGCTGGCTTAAGGATACAGAGGAGCCAACCGCGGCACCGGTGCGTATCTTTGTGATGGGCGCGAACGAGTGGCGCGACGAG
>DASTKD010000627.1:0-12425 GCA_035716135.1 Ktedonobacteraceae bacterium | reverse complement strand
ATTCTAAATAGAGGATTGTTGAGAAACATGTTGTTGGTCAGGCATGCCTGACCAACAACATGTTTCTCAACAATCCTCTATTTAGAATAGTGTGAGGAAGGCATTTATGGCAGTTGATTATAAAGACTATTACAAAATACTGGGCGTGAGCAAGGGTGCGAGCGAGAAGGAGATTCGTTCGGCCTATCGCAAGCTGGCGCGTCAATATCATCCTGATGTCAACCCCGGCGATAAAACAGCCGAGGATAAATTCAAGGAGATCAACGAAGCCAACGAGGTGCTTTCCGATCCTGAGAAACGTAAAAAGTACGACGAATTGAGCGATTATTACCAGCAATACGGACGAATGCCTGGCGCAACTGCTGGCGGCCCGGCTGGACCAGGAGGCGCGCGTTATGAATACCGCACCGTTAGCCCGGAGGACCTGAACGATCTGTTTGGCGGCCAATCCCCGTTCTCAGACTTCTTTGAGCAGTTCTTCGGTTCCAGTTTCGCGGATGGAGGCAGTTCAGGTTTTTCTAATAGAGGCGGACAGCCAGGAAGAGGCGCTGCGGGTCGCGCTCGCCAGCGCGCCACGCTGGGGCAGGATGTTGAGTCGCAGGTGGAAGTGACGCTGGCGGAAGCCTATACAGGCGCGACGCGCGTCTTTGAATTGACGGATGCCGACGGCAGCACAAAACGTATCGAGGTCAAGATACCCGCCGGTGTGGACGAGGGTTCGCGCATCCGCATCGCCGGTCAGGGCGCGCCGGGAACCGCCGGGCGCGGCAATCTCTACCTGATCGTGCGTCTCGTGCCCGATACACGCTTCATACGCGATGGTACGACCCTGCACACGACGGTAGATGTCCCGCTTGCTACCGCCATGCTTGGCGGCGAGGCGCACGTCTCAACGCCCGACGGGCGCAGGCTCGCGCTGCGCATCCCGCCAGAGACGACTAACGGCAAATCCTTCCGCCTGCGCGGTCAGGGTATGCCCCGCCTGGGACATCCTGACGAGCGCGGCGACCTGTTCGCCGAAGTCTCGGTCGTGTTGCCCACGCATCTGAACGACGAGCAACGCAGATTGTTCGAGACGTTCGCAAAGTCGATCGGGTACGAAAAACAGGGCGCAAGCTAAAAGGATCTCTTCTATGAAACGATACATTCTCACTGGCACCCCAGGCTCAGGAAAGACCTCTCTTCTGCATGAGTTGAAAAGCCAGGGATATGCGGTGGTGGAGGAAGCAGCAACCGATGTGATTGCCCTTGAGTGCACACGTGGCAATTCTGAGCCGTGGATGCAGGCTGACTTCATTGATAAAATTATCCGGCTCCAAAAACAGCGACAAATCGAAACCGTGATGTCTTCTGATGAACTGCAGGTGTACGACCGTTCACCAATTTGTACCTTTGCCTTGAGCCGGTATCTTGGATATCCTCCCTCTGCTTGTCTATTAGAAGAAATGGAGAGAATTGAGCGCGAGAACATTTACCAGAGACAGGTATTCTTTCTTGAACATCTTGAGTTCTGCCAGCCCACTGAGGCAAGAAAAATCAGTTTTGAAGAATCTCTCCTTTTCGAGAATATCCATGAAGAAATCTATACCTCTCTGGGTTATCACCTGGTAAAAGTGGCCCCTGAAGCCCTTGCGCAGCGAGTCCATCGCATTATGAAATGGATGAAGAGTTGCTGATGGAAGGCTTGTTTTTTGCCTATTCCTCCTGTTTCGGCGGCAACTTCCTTCCTGGCAACCACCAGTTCCATCTTCCAAGTAGCCTCATAGTAGCCGGGACGAGCAGCGTTCTAATGATGGTGGCGTCTACCAGGACGGCCAGTGACATGCCCAGGCCGATTTCTTTTGTTGTCAGGATGGAGGTGAAGGTGAATGCGCCGGTCACGATTACGAAGAGCAGGGCGGCGTTGGTAATCACGCCGCCGGTCTTTTCGAGGCCGCGCGCGACGGCGTAGCGGTTGTTGTGCGTGCGCAGCCACTCCTCGTGAATGCGGCTGAGCAGGAAGACTTCGTAGTCCATCGAGAGGCCGAAGAGGATGCAGAACAGCAGGATGGGGGTGATGCTATCCAGGTAGCCGTTGGCGGTGAAGCCCAGGATGTTGCTGAGATGACCCCACTGGAAGACGAAGACCAGCACACCCAGGCACGCGCCCACCGAAAGCACGTTCATCAAGATAGCTTTGAGGGGCAGGAAGAGCGAACGGAACATCAAGAGCAGGAGAATGTAGGTCGCGCCCAGGATAAAGAGGATGCTGAGGGGGAAGTTGCCGTACAGGTAGCGGTCGAAGTCCAGGTCATTCGCCTGCTGACCTCCCACCAGTACGGTCAGTCCCTGGCCTGCCGCTTTGTCACTGGCGCGTAAATCGTCGATCAGCGCGTTGCCCTGGCTGCTATCAAGCTGCGCATTCGTTGTAGCGGTAATCAATGTGATATTGCCGCTGGTGGTTGAGGTGACAAGTTGGGCGATGGCGGGATTCTGGCGGTATGCCCCTGTTGTATAGAGCGTGGTCAGTTCCTGCTCCGATGGTGCAGGGACGCCGTTGGTGGCTGGCAGTTGTGTCAGGCTAATAACATTCGTGATGTGCGGCTGCCTTGCCAGCCAGCGCGAAAGATTGTCTAGCTTTGCCAGGTTATCGCTGCTAAGCATACTGGAACCCCGCGGCGCTTGCGCGATGATGGAGACGACGTTGGTATTAGTGTCGGGGAATTGCTTATACAGGATGTCGATGCCCTGGCGCGATTCTGAGCTTGTGGGCAGTGAGGTAACGGTAGGTGTGCCAAGTTCTATGGAGAAGATGGGCCAGCCCATAGCAATCAGTATAACACTGACAGCTACAATGAAGAGTAAGGGGCGTCGCATAACGGCCTCGGCCACGTTTTGCCAGAAGTTGCGGCGCGTTTTGCCCTCGTTCTGATTGGTTGCATGTGAATGCGGCGCGGTCAGGCGGCTGATGAGCGGAATGCGCAGCGCGTTGATGCGCGGGCCAAGCACGCTGAGCAGGGCGGGCAGCAGAGTGAGCGCGGCCAGCATGGAGACGGCTACGACCACCGCGCCGCCAATGCCGAGCGAAGCTGTCAGCTTCACGCGAATCAGTAGCAGACCGGCGAAACCGATCATCACGATCAATGCGCTGAACATGATGGCCTCGCCAGAGGTAGCGATGGTCCAGCCGACCGCTTCGGTTACACTGCGTCCGGCGGCCAGTTCGTCGCGGAACCGGCGCACCATGAACAGGCTGTAGTCAATCGAGATGCCCAGGCCGATAATTGATGCCACATTTAAGACGAAAATGCTCATCGAGATGTGCAGACCAATGGCGTAGATGATCGCCAGGGATACCGGTACGGAGATCGCCGCTAAAAGTAGAGGCATGGCAGCAGCGACCAGCGTGCCGAAGATCATTAGCAAGACAAGCAGCGCAATGGGCAGCGCCATAAATTCGGCATGTTCAACGTCCGATGCGCTGAGATTGCTAAATTCGTGGTCAACGGCAGGATCGCCCGTCACGTAGGCGTGCGCGGGATTGGCGGCGCTTCCTTCTGGCACAAGTTTGTGAAATGCGCTCAACTGGTCGCCGCCGGGATAGATGCTCAGGTTGACGGTGACATAAGTAGTGCGTCCATCCAGTCCAGCGCTGCTTGAGCTTATGCCGGTGGTATACTGGTAGCCACGCGCGCGGCTGATGAAATTGTTCACCTCTTGCTGATAGGCTGGGTCGCTGACAGCCGTATGGTCAGATTGGAACATCACCAGCAGTTGCGATGCTGGTCGGGGCAGCTTCGTGGAGATGATGGTATCGACATGCGACGACTCGCTAGCATCGTAGGAGTAGCCGCCGCCGTTCAGGGCGTCGCCAATTCTGGCCGTGAATGGAATGCTTGCTCCAAGCACGATCACCCACAGGGCGATGATGAGCCAGCGCCAGCGAAAAACCTGGCGACCATAAGCCAGCCCCAGGCGATAGAGTCCGTGAGTCTCGAGCGCGCGTACAGGTGCGGGGGTGCGCGAGGCAAGATGCTCCCCCGGTCTATCTTGAATTTGCATGTAACGATGTTTCCTTAGTAGCAAATGCTAGCGATGCTTCAAGCCATCCAACATTAAACGTATGGCGGCTTCCCCCAGGGACGCCCATTGCACCGCGTCGGGGTCAATTAGCCAGCGCACAATCAGTCCCTCGAACACAGCATCCAGGGCCGTTGCTGCCGCCAGCGCATCCACGGGTCGAAATTCGCCCCGCTCGATTCCTTGCTGGATCAGGGCGACCAGCAATTCATGAAAGTTCTGAAAATACGTTTTGATAAACTGTCGCACACCATCCTGGTGCAGGGCAGCCGCGTAGAACTCAAACAGGATAGCCACCACGCCCGACATTTCTTGCAACCCTTGTACGCGGTCTCGAATGAGTTGTTGCAAACGCTCACTCACCGTTCCCTCTGCTTTGAGCAAGCTTTCGACCGATTCAATGTCAGTCGCAAAGAGTCGCTGCGAAATGGCGGTGATGATTTCCTCTTTACTTTTAAAATACCAGTACAGTGTCCCCTTGCTCAGACCCGATTCCTGCACAATATCATCCATACGCGCTTCGTGAAAACCAGATCGAGCAAAAACCACCATCGCCGCGTCCAATATCTGGTTCTTGCGTACCGCGCTCAAATCCGTGCGTGGAGCCATACTTTCTTCTATTCACCTTTATCTTACTAGACCGACCAGTCGGTCTAGTAAGATAATAACACGGTATTGTTGAGTAAGTCAAGATTTGTGCGTCACGGCTAGATCACATTCCTGATGTGGAGAAAAAAATAGTGCGGCGTTACAGTGGAGGGGCTGTCCTTGCTCGCTGCCGATTGCATTATCCATAAGGAAGATCGAATCAATTGTTACAAGCATATATCACAGAAGCTCGATATGTGAAGTTGTGCAGTATCTTCTTGTGATTTTACAAAATAAAGAGTTTGTCTTATGTAAGACAAACTGGCAATCTTCTCTGTGCTGCTAAGCTCGGCCTTGTATAACGGTTGAAGATAGATATTTTTGGACGCTAGCGGAGCAAAAAGGCTAAAGTGAGAATGAAGCGCGGCGTAAGGGAGAGTAAAGGATGCCTGTGTATACTTATTGTAGTGGTGAGCGGTGATCGTCAGGGTGCCAATTTGTTCTGTTGAATGTTGCTCCAGGGTGGACCTGAAGAGTTGCGTTCCGGGCGTGTGCTGTTGTAGCTGTCGCTCCAGGCGCGTACTGTTGCAGCGTTACTCCGGGTGTATCAGCTGTAGAGCGTGTTCCAGACAAGCTGCGATCATCGCCTCCACACAAAACTGAATAGACAGTTTCAGTCTCCTTCCCTTATGAGACAGCGATATACCCCCATCGCTGTCTCATTGCTTTTGGCAAAATTGTTAAGCGTCCACCCTCACTTCGTCTTCTACACTCTCCTCGACTTCTGCCTCAAGCGCGGCGGGTTCGCGGATATCGATGGTCAGCTTGCCCTCGTCGGCGCTGACATGCACGCTGGCCTGTTCGGGGATGTTGCCGAGCAAGATGCGCAGGCTGAGAGGGACGGTGAGCAGCTTTTCGATGACGCGGCGCAGGGGACGCGCGCCCTGCGTCGGGCTGAAACCCTCTTTGCAGAGCAGGTTGATGGCGCTATCGTCGGCGTCGAGGGTCAGCCCCTGTTCCAGCAGGCGGGCGGCAAGTTCGTTCATTTGCAGGCGGGTAATGGCGCGTGCCTGTTCCTGGTCGAGTGGTTGGAAGATAACCACTTCGTCGATACGGTTCAGGAATTCGGGGCGGAAGGTCTGGCGCAGGCGCTCCATGAGGCGGTCGCGCTGCGATTCCTCGACGGCTCCTTTGCCGGCGCGAAAGCCGCTGGGCATGGAGCGGCCCAGCATGTCGGTGCCGACGTTGGAGGTCATAATCCAGATGGCGTGCTGTGCGTCTACCGTGTGACCCTGAGCATCGGTCAGGCGACCAGCATCAAACACTTGCAGGAAGAGATCAAACACCTCTGGATGGGCTTTTTCTACTTCGTCGAGCAAGACGACGCAGTGGGGTCTGCGGCGCAATTTGCCCGTCAACTGGCCTTCCTGGTCGTGTCCGATATAGCCTGGAGGAGCGCCGATCATGCGCGAGACGGCGTGCTTCTCCATGTATTCCGACATATCAACGCGGATCAGGTGTTCATCGGAGCCGAAGACCTCAGCCGCCAGGGCGCGCGCCAGTTCGGTTTTGCCCACGCCCGTCGGACCTAAGAAGATGAAGACACCGGCTGGCCGGTTGCGCGGTTTGAGGCCGGCGCGCGCCACCTGGATGGCCTGCGTGACGCGCGCGATGGCCTCGTTCTGACCGATGACGCGCCGCTTGAGCAGGGCTTCCAGGTTGAGCAGGCGGTCGCGCTCCTCGCGCCCTGGGGCGCGCACGGGTATGCCGGTGCGGTGCGAGATGACTTCCGCGATCATCGAAGGAGTAATCACGATTTGATCTTCAAAATCATCGTCGAGTTCGTCTATGTCGTCCTGCTCAGCCTCGTTTTCGCCCTCGGCCATGTAAACGCGTGCCTGTGAACAGGCTTCGTCGAGCACGCTGCACGCCTTATCAGGCAGGCGCAGATTGGGCAGGTATTGCTCGGAAAGATGCACCGCCGCGTACAGCGTCTCTTTGGCAATGGAGACATGATGGTGCTGTTCGTAGAGATCGCGCATACCGGTTAAGATGGCAAGCGCCTCATCGACGGAGGGTTCTTCGATCATGATGGGTCGCAGGCGGCGTTCCATGGCGGCGTCTTTCTCGATAGTGCGGTACTCCTGTGGCGTCGTCGCGCCGATGCAGCGTAGCCGCCCGCCGGCCAGCGCGGGTTTGAGAATGCCTGCCGCGTCGATACTGCCATCGGTGGCGCGGCCAGTGCCAATCAAAAGGTGCATTTCGTCGATGAACAGGATGATGTCCCCACTGCCCTCCGCCTCTTCGAGTACCTTTAGCAGTCGCTCTTCAAATTCGCCCCGGTACTTGGTGCCGGCCACGAGCGAACTGGCCGAAAGTTCGATCAGGCGTTTGCCGCGCAACTCCGGCGGTACTTTGCCGTCAATGATGCGCTGCGCCAGCCCGGTGACGATGGTGGTTTTGCCCACGCCCGAATCGCCGATCAGAATAGGGTTGTTGCGGTCTTTGAGCATTAAGGTCTGGATGAGCAGGCGCATTTCTTTTTCGCGTCCGATGAGCGGCTGCAACTCTTTCATGCTGGCCTGCTTCGTCAGGTCGCGCCCCAGCCGTTCCAGCGTCGAATTGTTGCCCTTGACGCTGCCTTCGGGACTGATGCCGACAGGTAGTTCTATGGGCGCTACAGCAGGGTTGGCGCTGACGGAGGGAACGAGTTCGAGTAGGGCGCGCGCGTTGCTTGACAGGATCAATTCGATCAATTGCGACGGATTGATGCCCATCTTGGTCAGCAGTTCGTGAGTGACACCGTCTTTTTCACCCAGCACGGCCTGGGCGATGGCGCGTTCGTCGATGGAGGTGGAACCCGCGCCGAGCGCGTTACGTTCCGCCGTTTGCAAAATCTCTTTGCAGCGACGGGTTGGCAGGATGGGCGTCTCGCTGGTAGCCTTGCCGGGGCCGAGCGCGATGCGCACCACGTCGCGCACCTGTTTGGGGGAGAAATTGAGAGTGCGCAGGGCGTCCTGGGTACAGCCGCCATCAAGCTTGGTCAGGGCAATAAACAGGTGAGGCGTGCCGAGATAGTCTTTGTGCATACGCCGCGCTTCCATCAAGCCCAGGCTCAGCACTTCCTGTAAGAAACGGCGGTCGAGCGCGTTGGATGATGAGAACATGGGCTGCATCATATTATCTTCGAGTGCGTCGAGTGGTAGCTCAAGATTGCGGTCGCGCCCGCCGGGAGGGTTGACGACCAGCACAGTGGTGGGGTCGCCGTACAGGACATAGCTGAGCCAGGAGAGATCATCCGGGTGTCGCTGCGCCATAGTGGAACGCGCGCGGCGCATGGCCTCGCCCAGCGATACGCCTTCTGCCATTTCCTGGTAAAAGAGTACGGTAAACTCGCGCGCTCGTTGCGCATTGACCGCCCAGCGCATAGCGAGTACCGCGCTGGCTCCCGCTGCCATAAGATTTGAAGCGGCCAGCGCTTCCATATCATACGGCGGCAGAGTGCCGACGCGCGCGCCGTCATAATAGCTCAAGATGACAAGCGGGCGTTTTGGCAGCGATTGAAATAATTGCAAAGCGGCATTGTTGTCCAGGCGCGAGTTGCCGGCCAGGGCGAGCAGCGCTTCGCTCGTTGCGCTGGCAACGGGGACCGGTCCGGCATAGTGAAGCACTTGCGGCATATCGGTGTTGCAGTGCATACGCATCTCTAGCTGGTTCGCCTGCTGGCGATAGAGGATGATACGCGCGATCGACTCCGGCAAGGTGGTACACAGCGTGGCGACCTCTTCTTCCGCCGCCGGACATTCTCCGGTGGGATTGACGAGAAAGAGGGAGGTCAAACCCTGTGTTTCGCGCCGGCTGAGTTTGCGGCTTTTATGCACGGCGGTGTCTACGCTTAATCGCTCGGATGCGAGAGGGCGCGGGGATTGGGTGCGCTGGTTGCTGGATTGCCGTCCAATACTCATGTGCTGGCTAATGAAGTGACCGGGGGCAGGCTTGCTATCGTAAAGCAGCTCCCAGGGAATATCTGGCGTATTGGTGTTCAAGAGCAGCGGGGCATCAAGATGGCGCAGTCCCTCTTGAATAGCGGGTGGGAGTAGCGCGTCAAAGAGGAAACGCCCCAGGTTGATGTAGGTATCCTGGCTGCCACTGCGTCGAGCCTGGCCTTTTCCCTCGCCCGACCCGCTATATTGAGAGGCCGCCAGTAACAGGCGGCGCAGGCGTTCTTGTTGTTCAGCGCTCAGCTCGGTTGTACTCTCCAGGGGGCCGGATGACGGGCCATTAGAAGATTCGAGACGAAAGCGGTAGGTGGCATCGCTACGCAGAATATGCAAAGTGGAAAGCTGTTCCATAATCTTACTGTTTCCTTAGTTCTACTCAACCACGATCTTCAATCACCACAATGACAGACGCTCTATTATACTTTTTGACGTAAAAAGAGGTTACGGCACAAGCAGTATAGTTCTGAAAACTAGAGAGTTTACTAACTCCGCCTTTCTCAGTTTTGTACGGGTAATCCGTACTGAATGGACTACGACCATTCACTACTCCCTTGTCCGAAGACATCGGGGGCTACATGCATAAGGATTGATAGAATCACAAGCAATATCTACCTTATTCACTGATTACCTACTTGACGTTCTATAGGAGACATAAAAGTCCTGCCCGCACTCGCCTGGCTTTTCACCACAATCAATGAGGTCATCGACACCTGTGAGAAGCTTCTCTACACAAGACGTTGACCTTTTACCCACTGTACGATTTTACAGTAGAACCTCTTCTCATCGTAGCACAAGTATACTTCTGAGAATAGCGTAGGTCAAGCTATTTAGGACATGAGATGTTATTTACCATACAAAGCTGCTATCCTCGATGCATAGCCCGCGATGCTGTCGCGCAGTTCCTGTGGTTCGATAACCTCGGCAATTGGGCCGAGATTGAGCAGGTGTGAGCGTGCCTGCAACGGCGACTCGAAATAAAGCAGCAAAGTAAGACGCCCCTGTTCGTCGGGTGGGTCAGCCTCCTGCGCCAGCAGGCGCACCCAGTCGCCTATGAGTGATGAGACCTCAGCGATGTGTTCGGGGGCAAGGCGCAGCTTGACCGCGTAGCCATAGCGAGTCCTCTCAAAAGATGCCAGCCAGCCTGTCCAGAACGCGATGAGATCGAAATCGGTTGGTCGCTCGAAATGGTCGCCAGTCAGTTCAGCATTCTGGATGCGACCGACACGATAGACGCGCATCTCGCCGCCAGACTCCATTGTGGTACACACCAGGTACCAGATGCCAGACTTCGCCACCAGCCCGTAAGGATTGATCGTGCGCCGGTTGATGGTGTTGTCATTGCCACGCCGGTAAGTCAGTCGAAGACGGCGATCATTCCAGATGGCTTCTTGTAGCAACGGCAGGTGCGGCACGGGTTCATCGTGCCGAAACCAGCCGGTGGCGTCCAGGTGAATACGCTGGTGCGCCAACTCGGCATTATTGCGGTAGACCGAGGGCAGCGCGGCCAACAACTTGAGCATGGCATCTTCGCTTGCTTTGGCCGGCCACAGGTCTTTGAGCGGGTCTGTCGTGCCAGAGACGAAGAGGGTGTTGACCTCGGCTTCCGTCAGGCGCGTCAGATTGGTGCGATAATCTTCCAGTAGCGACCAGCCGCCGCCGGGGCCACGTTCCGCATATACAGGCACTCCCGCCATGCTCAAAGAGACCAGGTCGCGGTAAATGGTGCGCTCCGAAACCTCCAGTCGTTTCGAGAGTGATTGCGCCGTGACGCGCCCTCTAGTTTGTAGCAACAAGAGTAATACTAGCAATCGATCTGCCCTCATACCTGAGTCCCTTCGTATCTATGTATATGACGCTCCTACAAGCATAGCATAAAATCCTGACAGAAGATGTCAGGAATATGCCGTTATTAGATCATGAAGGTTTGTTTATTCATTGCGTTTTACTCTACAATATGATTTGATGAGGTACCAATTTTCACGTCTATTAACGTAATATTACTATATGATTCTAAAGGATGGTTATTATGCAATTCAACTTTGTGCTGTTGGAAGAGGCCGACGCACGCGCCATTGTAGCATGGTGCTACGAGGGTCAGTATGCCGTTTATAACTGGGAAGAGGAGGATGATCCGGCGGAAATGCTTGACAGGCGCAGCCCGCGCTACGCGGTTAAAGACGAGCGCGGGGAACTGGTTGGTTTCTTTACCTACGGGTCATCGGCGCAGGTGTGGGATAGCGGCGAGCCTCATTTGTATAGCGAGCATCATACGATTACGATTGGTCTGGGTATGCGGCCAGACTTGACGGGCAAAGGGCTGGGTCTGGCTTTCACACAGGCTGGAATGGACTTTGCCAGGCAACAATTTAAGCCGGAGTATTTCCGGCTATACGTTCTGGAGTTCAATGAACGCGCCATACGTGTTTATGAACGCGCGGGTTTTGAGCGCACGGGCATATATACACAGGTGCGCGCCGTGTACGGTAATCGCGATTTTGTAGAGATGAGGTGCAGGGCTTGAATAGCATTTCCTCGCTTTGTCTATTTGGCCCGTTACTTCTCTTATAGTACTGCGTTTCATGAGTACAACTCCTGAAAGAGGTCCCTTGCAGGGTGTACAAAATGTTTTCTTGCAGCGTCAGAGTCTTTACATCGGCAAGTGTTGGTTGTGGCTTTTTATCGAGCGTTGCCTCATGGCGCGTATCTCCCGGCTCCCACTGCATTTGCCAGAAAGTCTAGGAGGTCCCCCAATGGTTGAAACAATGGAAGAATTATTGACCGTACAGGAGGTCGCAACTCGTTTGCGCGTCAACGAGGCTACAGTGCGGCGCTGGATCAAGAACGGCGCGTTGGATGCCATCAAGCTTCCGCATCGCGGCAAGCGTGAGATCTACCGTGTTCGACGCTCAACCCTTAATTCGGTGCTACTCAAAGACCTTGATGCGTCCAATACGTAAGTAGTCCTCTTCTGGCGCGGGTATAGACACCCCCCCATCTATGCCCGCGATGCTACCTCTTTTCCCAACTTGATCTGCTTTATGTCGCCTGAGGTTCGGACGGCAGCTCTAACCAGATATTTTTTGTAATATCTGGCCGATGATTGGTGAGTCGATCAAGCAAGGCGATCGGCGATTGTTCATGTATGACAATGCCGGTATGCACAGGTAGTATGAACCCCTCCTTTGAAGCATGAGTGATAAGCGCCAGCAGCGGGGTGAAATAGCCCGCCACATTGAGCAGGCCAATCGGTTTGGTATGCAGGCCAAGCTGCTCCCAGGTGATGATCTCGAAAAGCTCGTCGAAGGTGCCATAGCCGCCGGGGAGAGCGATAAAGCCATCGGCAAGATCAGCCATCAAAGCTTTGCGCTCGTGCATACTCTCAACCTCGTAGAGTTTCGTCAGCCCCTGATGTCCAACTTCGCGGCGGAAGAGGCCGCGTGGAATGATGCCAATGGCTTCGCCGCCGCCTGCCAGGACTGTATCCGCTATGACACCCATCAATCCGACGCTTGCCCCGCCATAGACCAATCCTATCCCGCGTGCCGCCATCTCCTGTCCTAACGCCCGCGCTGCCTCTTTATATTCTGGCCGCTTGCCGAGATTTGAACCTGTGAAAACGCAAATTCTGCGCATGAATAACTATCTCCTCAATTATGCTATCCTGAACATGTATGTAGAAAGGCGTATGCCAGAGCTAATTTTAGCAGACCTGTCTAGTTACCTGCTCCGGTGATGAACATTCCCAATCAAGATCAGTCATCGCCTGTCATCCTGAGC
>DASTKD010000626.1:0-8629 GCA_035716135.1 Ktedonobacteraceae bacterium | reverse complement strand
GGAGTGCAGGAGTACTTTGCCTACGATCCCAATGAACCGCTACTTTCGCGCCGCACAAACCGGCGCTTGTTTGGCTGGCATCTCGATGCGAGCGGGCGCAGCATGAGAGAGATGCAGCCTCGTTCCGATGGCTCCCTGTGGAGCGCTAGCCTGGAGATCTGGCTAGTACCTGATGGCACCATGTTGCGTCTCTATGATCGCAACAACCAGATGCGGCTGACCCACGCTGAGTTTGCTGACCAGCAAGCCGAGGCTGAGGCCAGACGATCACAGATATATGCCGAGAAATTACGCACATTGGGTATTGACCCCGACCAGCTTATCTAGATTTGATTTTGAGCCTGCTTGTTCCTATTTGCCCTCCATGTTACAATAGGTCAAACAAACGTTGTAACGAGACAGGTGAAGAGAATAAATTCATGGAAGAGCAGGTGGTGGCGCAGGTAAATCCTCAGTCAGAAGCTGAAGCCGCCGGTGATATCGCATCTTTTGTAGCGCGTTACCCATTTCCTCTGGACGCCTTTCAATTAGAGGCCATTGCCCATCTCGCGGGAGGGCAGTCAGTGATGGTGGCCGCTCCTACCGGCACGGGTAAAACGATGGTGGCTGAATATGCTATCTGGCGGGCGCAGCAAGAAGGCCAGCGCGTCATCTATACCACTCCCCTCAAGGCGCTGTCCAATCAGAAGTACCGCGACCTGCGTGTCCTGTATGGCGAAAGCGCGGTCGGGCTGGTGACGGGCGATATTGTGGAACGCAGCAGCGCGTCAATCGTGGTCATGACAACGGAAGTCTACCGCAATATGCTTTTGGAAGAGAGCGGAGATCGCTCCGACGAAAGTGAACTGGTGGTTCCTTCAGAACTGGCGGACGTTGGCTACATCATCTTTGACGAACTGCACTTCTTGAGCGATGCCGGGCGCGGGCCGGTCTGGGAGGAGGCCATCATTTGTTCTCCGCCCCATATTCGCCTGGTTGGTCTGTCCGCGACGGTCAGCAATGCGGAAGACCTGGCCGACTGGATTAGCCGCGTGCATCGCCCCATCGCGCTGGTCGTACACGAGGAACGCGCCGTTCCCCTGGAGCATTACTACTTCCTCGATGGCAAACTGCATCTTGTGCAGGATGCCGACGGCAACCGCATAGAGCATTTCCCCCACATCGGTGGCGAGGCGCGTCTTGCCATGTTGAAAGGCCGCAACCGCGTCTATACTTTCGGTGATGATGACGGGGAGGGGCCAAATGGGAATGTAGGGACGCCCCTTGTGGGCGTCCGGCCCCCGCATGGCGATGCAAATGTGGCGGGATCTACCGGTGTCCGGCCCCCGTCGGTACCAAAACGTCCTGTAGAACATAAAACGCCCACGCCCGGTGAAGTGCTTACTGCCCTGCGCGACGCGGATTTGTTGCCATGCCTCTACTTCTTGCCGGGGCGCAAAGTGGTGGAAGAGGCGGCTATTGGCGCGGCCTTGCATCGTTTTACCACGCCGGAAGAGGAGCAGCAAATCCGGGAGGAGGTGGCCGTCTGGCTGGAGCAACTGCCGCGCGAAGATCGCAATTTGCGCCAGGCGCACACGCTCTCCGAATTATTGCCGCGTGGCATCGCCTATCATCACGCCGGCTTATTGCCGGGCTTGAAGGTGCTGGTCGAGACGTTGTTCGCGCGCGGGCATTTACGCGCCGTGTTCGCCACTGATACGCTGGCACTGGGCGTCAACATGCCTGCGCGCGCCGTCGTTGTGGGCAGTTTGAGCAAATTCGACGGGCAGGAGATGCGCCTGCTAACGCCCAACGAGTATCGCCAGCTCACGGGTCGCGCCGGGCGGCGTGGTATGGACGTGCGCGGCGCGGCGGTCATTCCCTATTCGCCCTGGGAGCAATTCGAGGAGTCATTCCAGCGTATCACAGCCGAATTGCTGCCGGTGACAAGCTCGTTCATTATTCGCTACAACTCGGTCTTGAACCTGTGGCGTCCGGGCGATGTTAAGCATTTGCGCCGTATCTGCGCCTCAAGCCTGCGCGAGTATCAACGCTACGTCCTGTGGGAACGCCGCGAACTAGGCCGCCTGGAGAAGCTGGAAGCGCGCGCCCAGAAAGCGAAAAAGGGTAGCAAATCGTCCAAAAAGAAGGGCGCGACCTCCGCGATGGCTATTGAAGCCCTGGAGAAGCGGCGCAAGAAGATTGGCGCGTACCCGCTCAGTCGCGCCGGGGCTGCCGAACTCGAAGGCACCATCTACGCGCTGCGCGTACTCGGCTATATCGACGAGCGCGAACAGTTGACGCTCAAAGGGCGTTTGCTGCGCAACATTTTTCACCCGGCAGGCATCTTCCTGGTTGAAATGCTGACACGCGGCATCCTGGACAACCTTTCGGCAGGAGAAGTGGCCGAGGTGTGTAGCTGGTTCACCTTCGACCATGATCGCCGCTTACGCAACCAGAATAGCTTGAACGGCAATGCAGCGCAAGTGCGCCGCGAACTCTGGTATATTACCCAGCGTGTGCGAGCCGTCGAAGATCAGGCCAACATTACCCCATCACCCGGCATCTTGCCCGAATTTCACGGTGTCGCCCTGGCATGGTCGCGCGGCGCGTCGCTCACCGGCCTGCTGCAACGTATCGACCTGGCCGAGGGCGATCTGCTCATGCTGCTAAACCAGACCATTGATCTTTTGCAGCAGGTGCAATCCGCCGTAGGTCAGGCGCTCGACGCGCGCGATTTCTGGGACGAGGTAGAAGTTGAGACGGAAGTGAAGCACCGGAAAAAACGCGCCGCTCAACTGCGCCTCTACCGCGAACACCTGGAACGCCTGCGACCCGTACTCGCGCAAGCCTCCATCTCCCTGTTGCGCGGCATCATCATACAAAGTCGCACCCTCCCCTCCATGGTTGCGCGCGTCGGCAACGAAGAAGTTCCCCTGGATGCCGAGGAGGATATTGATTCACTGGATGTTGTGGATTTATAGCTTCCCCCATTTGGCCTATTCTCTTCCAATCGCCAGCGCATATTCGTTTATTGCCAGTATAAGGGTTGCGCGTAATATGCCATGTATTGCGCCCATGCGTGAAAAAAAATTAAGAAACATTAACCGCGCGCTATTACTATAGTCATGCTGTCGGGCTGTATCGGTTGCTATCAGTCAAGAAATTGACTAACATGTAAAACCGTAAGCATGTGCGGTATGCGTATCCATGCCCTACCGGGGCAGTGCGCAGAGACACGAGCAACAGGAAACGAGAAGAGGTAGTTTTTAATGAACGCTGAAGCTTTAGTTGGAACAGTACTGGGTACCTGCACACTCCAACAACTTATCGGGCAGGGAGGAATGGGTGCCGTCTATCTTGCCCAGCAGTCCCGCCCTCGTCGCCAGGTAGCTGTGAAGGTATTATTGCCTGCCACTCCTATGAAACCGCAGCACCTGGCCGCTTTCCTCGAACGCTTCCGGCGTGAGACTGACGCTGCCGCTTCCCTCGAACATCCCAATATCATGCCCGTTTATGAGTATGGCGAACGTGATGGACTGGCCTATCTGGTCATGCCTTACATCAGCGGTGGCACCCTGCGCGACGTTATGGAGCGCGAGGGACAGATCATCCTGCCAAAGGTCATTAATTATATCGAACAACTGGCTGCTGCCCTCGATTTTGCCCACGCGCGCGGCGTGATCCACCGCGACATCAAGCCTGCCAATATTTTGTTGACCCAGGAAGGACGCCTGCTGCTTACCGACTTCGGCCTTGTCAAGATTGTCAGCGAGGAGGGTCTGGCCCAGGTGCGGCTCACCGGCGCGGGCGCGCCGGTCGGCACTCCCGATTATATGTCGCCCGAACAGGTCATGGGACACGAAGTTGATGGACGCGCTGACCTCTATTCGCTGGGCATCATCCTGTTCCAGATGTTGACGGCCACCACGCCGTTTCAGGGCGAAACGCCCATGCAGATTGCCGCTCAACAATTACATTCGCAGCCACCATCGCCACGTCGTTTCCGCACCGACCTGCCCGTTGCCGCCGAACAGGTGATCCTCAAATCCTTATCAAAACGCCCATCAGATCGTTTCGCTAATGGTCTGGAACTTGCCACCGCTTTTCGCCTGACATTCGCTAACGCTGAGTCACAGGCAAGCGCGACGCAGGTCGGTTCTTTCGCGGATAGCGGTATTGGCGGTTCTGGTATTTACTCCCAGCGCGGTCTGTTTGACCCGAAATGGCAAACGTCCACGTTGCCAGCAGCAATGCTCAATGAGCAAGATAGAAGCCCTTCCGCAGCTCGTATCCCGGTAGCGCCACAGGACGCGCCCGTGCGTTCAACCGGCCTGCTCTCGCGCACCGGTATGTTTCCCAGGGTAGGTACGGGCAACACTGGCGCGCTTCCAGCATCCAACTTTATGCAGAATCCCACCACGCCATCAGGTCGCTTAACCGGCTCAACGGGCGCGCAGCCAGCCGCGTTTCAGCCAGTCGTGCGAGAACTCTCGCCTTCGACATACGCCGCCATGGGCAATATGTTTCCCGCCTCTCCGGCAGGCTCAATCGACCCGTATGCGCAATCAGGTATCAACCAGATGTCGCCTTCCATGAGGACGACCACCGGCGCATTGATGGCTCCTAATTACGAGCAAGGCTCGCAGACCGTCAAATTGACTGGCCCTGTCAAGGTGGTGCAGGTTCCTGTTGCCCCTGGCCGCTTTGTTACTGGACTCTTGCCTGTGCCACCAGTTGCGCCGCCACCAGCGCCGGTCAACCCGCGCCTCAAAATGCTCAAGAGGATAGTTATACTGGTAGTGGTCGCTCTTATGTTGTTTGGTGGCACGGCTGGTTTCCTGGTCTTGCGCCCTCATCTGGGTCAGCCTGGCAAAAGCAACGTGAGTACCAGCACTCCTTCTACCAATCATGGCTCGCCCACCGCGCAGACAACCGCTATGCCGGATAACAGCATTCTGTCGGACCCGCTGACTACCAACATTCGCAATTTGCCGGAGGGAACCAGCGCCACCCGCTCGTATGTCTTTAAGAAAGACGGGTATCATATCACCAACCTGGGGAAAGATGGAGTGGCCGTCGTTGTGCAGTACACGCTTCCCAACCAGCCTATGTCCTACCAGCTCACTATGCAAGAGTTTAAGGGAGACGATACCTCACCCGTCAACTCCTTTGGCATGATCTTCCGCTATAACCAGACGGCTAAAGGCGTCAGCACCTTTTATAGCTTTGAGGTCGTCAATACTCCCGGCGATAACGGCAAATACTGGTTCTACAAATATGACAGCAGCAAGGCCAATCCCTGGACGCCCCTGTGGAGCCAGAACTTCGGCAGCGAATTTCACGAAGGACACGCCCCCAATAGCACCAACACCTTCAAGGTTCTTGAGAATGGCAGCACCTTCTCCTTTCTGGTCAATGGCAAAATGGTTGGCAAACCCATCACCGATAAAAGCTATCTTTCAGGCTATGTAGGTATGCTCGTCAATCTGAATGGCACAGAAGTTGCATTCTCAGGTCTGCTAATTGATCCCATCAATACGCCTAAATAAGGCAATGGCACTGACCAGGGCGGGGCCTGCCCCGCCCTGGTTTTTGTAACAGGTACTTTGGTCATACTTTCAGGGGAGATGCATTGTCAGATCGCTCTCACCTGGCTAAGATAGCATCATGGGGATTGTATGTAGGGACGCGATTGATCGCGTCCGATCCACGCGGTAGGGACGCGATTGATCGCGTCCGTTTGTCATGTTCTCTCTGATCGTGTTCTCAAATTATGTTAGTTATCGTGTCGATTGTGCTTGCCTGCATGAGAGACACTACGAGGTAAATTTTGATGGATGCCGAAACTTTGATAGGACGACAACTGGGAACCAGTACACTGCAACGTGTGATTGGTACCGGAACAATGGGCGCGGTGTACCTGGCGTATCAGGCGCAGCCACCCCGCCAGGTGGCCGTCAAAGTATTTCTACGCCTCGCCACGCTTGAACCTCAGCAGCAGCAAGAGTTTCGGGAAACCTTCCGCGACGAGATGACTCGTGTTTTTTCTTTAGAACACCCGAACATTGTGGCTACTTATGATTACGGTGATCTCGATGGGCTGCCCTATATCATGACGCCTTATATCGCTGGCGAGACGCTGGAGGAGATGCTGAGTCGTGAGGGAGCATTACCATTACCCGTAGTTGCCAGCTACCTGCAACAAATATCATCCGCGCTCAATTATGCTCATGGGCAAGGTGTTGTTCATCGTGACCTCAAGCCAGCTACTATCTTTGTAACACCTGAGAAAAAAGTTCTGGTAGCAGATTTCCATCTTACTTCTATGTTGGTCGAGGGAAAAACGGCCCAGATGCGCCTCTCTAGGCCTGGCTTGCTCGATTATATGTCCCCTGAACTGGTCGTCGGCAAACAAGTAGATGGTCGCGCCGATCAGTACTCGCTTGGCGCGCTTTTGTATCGTATGGTAACGGGCCTATCCCCATTTCAGGGGCAAACGCTCATGAAGGTAGCCACCAAACATCTAAAAATGCCGCCGCCATCGCCGCGCTCCGTGCGTCCCGACCTCTCACTCGCTATCGAGCAGGTCATCCTCAAAGCGCTGGCAAAAAACCCGGACGACCGTTTCGCAAATGTCCTGGATATGTCCCTGCTTTTCCAAAAAGCCATCGATGGCCCCGCCATGCCGCAAATCCCCGCGCCGGAAATCCCACCCCTGCCTGTTAAACCTGCATTCTTCGGCGGCGCGTTCACCAGCCCTGTCCCTGCTGTTCCCAATGCCGCGTCTGATGATACTGGCGCGCGCCCTTTTGCCCCTTCTCCGTTATTTAGCCCAGGCTGGCGCGCCAACTCCAGAGCAGCCATTGCCGCGAGCCAGAACGAGGGTTCGACCGGGGCTATAAATATGCCTGCAACAGATGTCCCTTTTGAGGCCACGCCCTCGTCTAGCGCAGCGTTGCCCTCACTTGCTTCTACCGGTACGTTCGCTATGCTGAATGGGCAGCCGTCTTCGCCTACAACTTCGCGTGATCTAACGTCGTCGCGGGGCGCTGTTCAGTTCCAACCGTTGACATCCTTCAACGCAACACAAACGCCTTCGCAAGCATTGATGGCTCCCGGCCACCAAACCGGTTTTTTGCCTGAGATCAAACAGGACGAGAGCGGTACCACCGGCACTTATACGTTGACCGGCCCTGCGCGTATTGTGAACATTCCGGTAGCAGACCAGCCCGGACATTACATAACGGGCATTTTGCCAATTTCGCAACCACCCGCCTCGCCTGCCGCGCCCGTCAAGCGTTCGTTGTTGCAGCGTTACCGCGTACCCATTTTCGCGCTGGCGGCGCTGCTTATTCTAGGTGGCTCTCTCGGCTTCGTATTCGTCCACTTTGCGCCGTCGAAGCAGACGACCGGCTCGACGACGACATCCTCTGGAACGCCCAATACCGCCGCGACAGCTACCGCCAGAGCGCAGGCTTCGGTGGATGCCAATACCATCTACTCTGACTCGCTAGCGCAGAATATTCGTAGCTGGCCCGAAGCGACCTCCGGCCCGGTTCTCTATCAGTTCAAGGATGGCGCGTATCACATCACCAACAACGATCCCACCAGGGTTGCGACCGCTATCCTGCCCGGCGAAAACCTGAGTCAGCCTTACGTCTACACGCTGACGATGGATGAGGTACGCGGGGATGACACCTCTGCCAACAACGAGTCTGGCATGATCCTGCGTTTTAATGCACAGATGAAAAGCAGTAAGCAGATCGTGACTTTCTATACTTTTGAGGTGGTCAACAATAAAGGCGGCGCGTATCAATTCTGGAAGTATGATAACAGCCAGGGCGCATCCGTCGATCCCTGGAAACAACTTGCGAACCACCCATTTGGCAACGAGTTTCATCAGGGGCAGGGGCCAGCTAATAGCAATACCTTCAAAATTCTCGTAAATGGCAAGAATTTCACGTTGATTGTAAATGGTAAGCAAGTCTGGTCTGTACAGGATAGCTCGTTTACCAGCGGCCAGGTGGGCATGTTGGTCAATCTGAAGGGAACCGAAGTCGCCTTCTCAAATTTAAGTTTGACATTGAGTTGATAATCCGATCAGGAGGTTCTAGTGACAAATCTTTTAACGAATACGCTGGTAACGGTAACGCTCTGGATCACAGGCTTCCTGGTTCTCCTCAACGTCGCGTGCGCCATATTCTTTCGCAAAAGACGCCCGCTAGAACTCTGCTTTTACGCGGCTGCCGCTTTGATTGAACTGGGCATCTTTGTATTTGCCCTGCTCTTCCGCGTGGGCGTTTTGACCCACCTCCCCTATCATTTGCCGCCGGGCCTGCCCTTTGACCTGGCCGAAATCGGCGCGGCTATCGCTGTCGGCATCGGTCTCTTCCCCGTTTCTTTCTGGCATCGCACCTCCTCCACACAAATACGCGCTCGCATTGCCAGAGACGCGCAAGATATGCAGAACCACCAGGGCAACGTCCGCGTGCGTAGCAATGCCCCCGGCGAGTGGATGAACTGACAACGTTTTAATTCTCGCGCATTTCATCGTTTACCTTCTTGACAGGTAGCGTTTAAGCATGTTATGCTTGCTATAGCAATTAGCTATACATGAGCAAAATGGTATGCACCTGTTCTATTCAAG
>DASTKD010000625.1:0-6552 GCA_035716135.1 Ktedonobacteraceae bacterium | reverse complement strand
GCTGGAGCTTACGATGGTTGGACGCGAACTGGTGCGTTTCGTTTTCTAAAGCAAATTTTTCTGAGTGGGACGCATCGAGGGCGTTCCACTTTTTTATTTTGGATTTAAACATGTAGCGGCTCAAACGTCCAAATACTATATATCACTTGAAATCATCTTTGTTAAAGGAGAACCTGAAATGCGCCCACTTATCGGCATACCTTGCCATGCAGATTACCTTGATGGGTCTAGACGCCCCGTTTATTGCAATAATCGGGCCTATGTTCATGCTATAGAATACGCCGGTGGCGTTCCTATTCTTATCCCAATCCTCCACGATTTTACTATGCTTGATACGCTGCTTCCGCGCCTGGATGGTCTGCTGCTTTCCGGGGGCGTCGATATTGATCCTGCTCTCTATAGAGAAGCGCCGCATCGCTTATGCGATACACCTGATGCTGAGCTTGACGAAATCGAATTGAAGCTGGCATCCTGGGCTTTGCAAGAGGATGTGCCTACGCTGGGAGTGTGTCGCGGTATGCAGGTCTTGAACGTCGCGCTGGATGGTACACTCTATCAAGATATTGACGATCTACGCCCGGATAGCCTGCATCACTCGCGGCGCGATCAGGCGCGCGACTTCCTGGCGCACCGCGTCAACGTCCTGCCCGGCAGCCGCGTGGAGCAATTGCTTGGTCCAGGCTCATTCATGGTCAACAGCCTCCATCACCAGGCCGTACATCAGCCTGGCCGGGGCGTCGTGATTAGCGGCACGGCAGATGACGGCATCCCTGAAATGCTGGAGATTCCAGGTCGCCGTTTCGTGGTAGCCGCACAATTCCACCCCGAAGAAATCTATATGAAGGAATCGACCTGCGCCCGTCTCTTCGCCAGCTTTGTGCAAGCTTGCCGCGTCGATGCCGAAGTGGAGGACGCGGTTGAGCATCAAATGGCGGCGCATGTTGCCAGGTAATGGCAATGTAACCCGCTTCGTTATACAATACAACTATGGAAACACAACCCGAAACGCCTGTTACAAACGAAGCAGCGATCCCGGACGATCAACAGCAAACGGCTTCACGCTCGCGCTTGAACCGCGATGTGGCGATTCTGTCCATCATCGCGGGCCATCTGAACCGTAAAATCGATGTGCATGAAGCGTTGCAGGAGGTGCTTGTCCACGTTACGCGACTGCTGGGATTGCAGACGGGCTGGGTCTGGCTGCTGGATGAACACGAAAAGCCCTATCGCGCGGCTGCCCAGGCGCTGCCGCCCTACCTGGCCGATTATCCAGAACGCATGGCGGGCAGTTGTCTGTGTCTGGATACTTTTCTACGAGGAGACCTGGAGGGCGCGGCCAACATCAATGTATTGCGTTGCAGCAGGCTGAAGAACGCTGAACGCGATAAAGACCCCACTTCGCTCGGCCTGCGTTTCCATGCCAGTGTGCCTATCTACGCCGGCGAAACTCCCATCGGCGTGCTGAACGTCGCCAGCGAAGACTGGCGCGAACTGGCCGAGGAGGAGCTACAACTGCTGCGCATCATTGGCGACCAGATCGGTCTTGCCATTCAACGCGCGCGGCTTTCCGCCGAACATACGCGGGCGGCGGCGCGACTGGCTACTATTGAAGAACGCAATCGCCTGGCGCGCGAAATCCACGATACGCTGTCCCAGGGATTAGCAGCCATCACCCTGCAACTGGAAGCGGCTGACGCCCTGGTCATGACACGCCCGGAGCGCGCCCAGGACGCTGTGCGCCGCGCCCTGGGGCTCGCGCGCGCCAACCTTGAGGAGGCGCGTCACTCGATGGCGGACTTGCGTGCGGCCTACCTGTACAATCGCACGCTGCCCGAAGCTCTGGCTACTCTTGCGCATGATATGGCTCGGGAAACGCTTGAGATCGAGTTTCATCACAGGCCAACCGCCAATTTTCCCATATTGCAACAACGACTGGCAACGGCCATTTACCGGATTGCGCAGGAAGCCCTGACAAATGCCCTCAAACATGCTAACCCCAGGCATATCGAACTCAGCCTCGAAATCGAAGATAACGAACTCTGTCTCACAGTGCAGGACGATGGAGTTGGCTTTCAGCCCGACAAGGTGGTGTACGAGGCAACAGGAGCGTTGGGATCGGGCCATTTTGGGCTGATTGGCATCAGCGAGCGCGTCAAGTTGCTGGGCGGCGAATTGTGCATTCAAAGTGAATCGGGCGCGGGTACCTACCTCTCCGTCTGTGTTCCCCTGGAAGAAAGGGGAGCGAACGCATGATCCGCATCTTACTGGCCGACGATCATCCTATCGTGCGCGAAGGGCTGCGGGCAGTGTTAGAAACACAGCCCGACTTTGAGGTAGTAGGCACGCCGCAGCAAGCCGCCAACGGGGACGAAGCGCTACGCCTTGCCCTGCAATTGCGACCGGATATCCTCTTGCTCGATCTCGAAATGCCCGTTATGGATGGAGTCGAAACGATTCGCCACCTGCGCCAGCAGTCCCAGGCGGGCGCATCTCATGACAAACAATTCAGTCCCCGCGTTATCGTGTTTACCGCTTTTGATAATGACGAGCGCATCATCGCCGCCCTGGAAGCCGGGGCAAATGGCTACCTGCTCAAAGGAGCGCCGCGCGAAGAGATTTTCAATGCCATTCGCGTCACCATGCAGGGTGGTTCACTGCTTCAACCGGTGATCGCCTCCAAACTGCTACGCCATGTGGGGCAACAATATGGCGCGCGCGGCCCTAACGGCCAACCCGCCTTATTCGAGGCCCTCACCGAGCGCGAACTGGAAGTGCTGGGGCTGCTGGCGCAGGGAATGCCCAATAAGGAAATAGCCGCCCGCCTGATTATTAGCGAGCGCACCGCCAAATTCCACGTCAGCTCGATTATGGGCAAGCTGGGCGCTACCAACCGCACCGAAGCGGTCTCGCTCGCCGCCCAGAAGGGCTTGATTACCCTGCGCACATAACGATTTCACAACCCTCTTTCTCAACCTCATGCTAAGACATTCTGGCTAATTTCAGAGCATACAGGCGTAAAGCGTAATAGAACGAGATACAATATCGAAGTATCACGATGTGTCTGGAAGTATCACTGCTCATAGATTGGGAATCAGGTGGAAGACACAAATTCCAGCTTTATAGCGCCGCTTCTTCCGCGCATTGCTGCCGCCATCTGCGTAGCGCTGCTGATTGGCAGCATCGGGCTGGCAAGCATTGGCGCGGTCGCGCTATTTGGCCCCATGCTGACGCATGGAGAGAACACTGAACACGCGGCGGGTCTCATCGTCGCCATCGGGCCAGGAGAAGACTTTATCTTGAAAACGGCCACCGGAAGAAGCATGTCGTTCGAGTGCGCGGCACAGTGTCGCGCTTCCCTGGGTCATATGCAACGACACCTGCGCGAACACGCCCATACCGATGTGTATTACATCGAAGGGCCGGGCAATACTCTGATGGTGGTGGATGTCGATTAAAAGCGCGCCGGAGTGCGCTGTATCGCGTCCACTAGAAACAATGGTGTAATGACAGAACTTGTAGCAAAGAACGTTGATAGCGCAGACCTTGTAATTATCGGCAACGGCATTGCCGGGTTGACTGCCGCCGTTGAAGCGCGGCGTCTGGCACCCGAAAGGCGCGTTGTCATTATTACGGAACAGAGCCACCCCACTATCAATACACCTGCGCTGAAACAGTTTGCTATTGGGAAACTCAGCCGCGAACAGTTGCTGGCCTACCCGGCAGGCACCGAACAGGCTCAGTTTATTCATGTAATCAACGCGCGCGCCGAGGAGATTCACGCGCAAGACCGATACATCACACTCAAGGGCGGGCGCGGCTTCGGCTATGGCGAGTTGCTGATCGCCACCGGCAGTACACCCACCGGCCTTCCACCTGACATGCCCGGAGCCGATTTTGATGGTGTACTCACACTGCATCGCCTGTACGACTATCTTGATCTACGGCGCAGGCTGGGAGAGGTGGAGGAGGCAGTGGTGATTGGCGGCGGAGCGCACGCCATTGAAACGGTAATGAGCCTGCTGTACTGGGGCATTCGCGTCCACTGGCTGCTGCGCGGCGATACCTTCCTCTCACGTATGCTTGATCGTCCGGCCTCCGATATGGTGCTTGATTCTATCCAGCGCGCCGGGGCGCGTGTCTATACGGAGACCGAGGCGCTGGGCATCGTCGGCAGAGTGGGTACGGTGGCCGGAGTCGTCACAAATCAGCAAGAATTGATCCCCTGCCAGCTTGTGCTGATCTGCACAGGTACGACTGCCATGACATCCCTCGCCCGGCATTGCGACCTGAAGATGAAGCATAAGCAGGGCATTCTGGTTGACGACCAGTTACGCACCAGCGTACCGCACATCTACGCCGCCGGTGATGTGGCGGCCATCAAAGACCCCCAGACGGGCCTGTATGCCCCACGAGCGCAATGGTATGCCGCCGTTTCGCAGGGACGCATGGCGGCATCCGTGATGACCGGCTCGTCTCCCGCTGAAGAACTTGGCATTCCCTGGCACGCTACGCGCCTGGGCAGTCTTTCCATGCTCACGGTCGGCAACGTCTTGCAATGGCAGGACACCACTACTACCCTGACTGATAGCAGCAAGAACAGCTACCGGCGTATAGCCGTGATAGATGACCGGCTGGTCGGCTACCTGTCACTCGGCCCAGCGCAACCAGATAGCCTGGCGATCAAGCGCATTATCGAAGAGGGACTTTCCATCCGTGACATTCAGAAATCTTTGCTGAAAGGCACCTTCGATGCGCGTCGCTATTTCTCGCGCAGGCGCACGTACAGCGCTCAACGACTGGTGACGACCGGCAAATTGCCCGTCGCCGAAGAGCTTGAGAAACGTATGCAGGCTATAAGAAATCAGGCACTACAACCGCAGGCAAACAGGCTGGAAGAGCAAATGCGCCTGGCACGCGCCCTGCTCGCTCCCGATCCGGTGGCGACCACAAATTTCTTCGAGCGCAACACAGACGAAGACCTGCAACTTTTCGCCGATCCATTTGTGGCCGCGCCTGTCGAACTGGAGCGCTTCCGCGAGCAGCGCGAAAATATGAGCGTCGCCGCGCCTGTAGGAGCGAGCGCGGACTGGCTCACAGCAGAAAGAGGATTCCCCACCGAGAGCAAACGCCCGGTTAAAACTTCGCACATCGTAGAATCCACGCTGGTCAAAACGCCTGAAACGGCGCGAGCTGGTCGCAGTCCATCGGGTAGCCTGTGGTCATACAGCAGTCCGCTACCAGCGGTCAAGGTCAACAAGCCGGAAACGCCGGGCGCGGCCACCAGCAGCGTTCCAGATACGCAGCAGCGCGGGCGCAAAGGTCAATTTAAGGCACCGCTACAGAAGAACGGCAAACAACGCCCGTTTGACGCCTATCCATCGAGCAGCCTGTGGTCGTATAACGAGAAAAAGCGCATGAAGGGACATTAGATGTTACGAACAGGGTTATCAAAGCGCGGAAGCAAAACCGTATCCTTACATAAAACTGGCCCTCAGGTAGCGCAGGAACTGGTGGCCTGCATCGGCTGCAATGAATGCCTGCTGGCCTGCCCCGCGTTGGACGAAGCCATCACTATTGATGTACTCAACCGGGAAACCTTGTCCGGGCCAATCTCAACGCCGGTGGCGCGTTTCGCGCGTTCGTGTTTCCAGTGCGGCGCGTGTGTCGCCCCTTGCCCGGTGGGGCTGAGCCGCGAAGCCATGATGATGTGGCTCAAAGTGCGCCTGCTGCGCTCTGGATGGGGGTAGATGTGAGGAACACGTATCAACTCGAAGACACAACTGAAGAGACTGGCTACTCCTGGCTGCATTTCTCGCCGGGCAAAGGGCAGGCGCTGCGCGTATTTATTACGCTCCTGCTGATAGGAGGCGGAATCGCCTTCTTTGTCTGGTATACGCGCCATTCTCTTGATGCTTCTCCTGATAGTATAGCCGGCTATGCCTTCGCCGTTACCGGCACGCTCTTCGTTATCCTGGCGGGCATACTCTATAGCCGCCGTCGCCGCGCGCACAAGAAGCGTGTTGTGGGTAAGCTCCATGCCTCGCTACAATGGCATATGTGCTTCGCCATCGTGGGACTGACGTTTCTCTCCCTCCATTCATTCGGCAATTTCAACCAGCGTACAGGCACATACGCACTCTACGGTATGATCGCGCTGGCAATCAGTGGCGTGATAGGTCGCCTGCTGGATCGCCTGGGGCCACGTTTAATCGCCGGAGAGGCACATAAGGCGCTGACGGCGCGCGGTGAAGACCGCGTGGAATCGATCTCGCAAAAGTTGCAAGCGATAGTGGTACACAATACCGAACGGGTGCAGGGCTTTACCACCACAGGTGAGAGCAAGGCGCTCACCTCCTCGCCGGTTTCGCTCTCCGGCGGGCCGCTCTCGAATCATTTCCCGTTTGAGTACCGCAATCAGCCCCTGCATACGCCCTGGGATTTAGCCTATATCTCGCTCGATGCCACACCGCAAGAATTGGGCCGCGAGGCTGGACAGTATCGCTTCGTACCCGATAAAAAGAGCGAGCTGGCTCGTCCGGGCGCGCTCATGCC
>DASTKD010000624.1:0-10556 GCA_035716135.1 Ktedonobacteraceae bacterium | reverse complement strand
ATCTCTATATGCAGCCAGTGAGATCCTTCGCTGCGCTCAGGATGACAAAGTGAAGTGAAGGATGATAGCCGCCTTTAAGGGACAGGCACCCGTATGGAAGGGCGCGATTGCATGTGCTATGATAGGCAATAACATGAATCGCGCCCTTTCTTCCTGTCTGACCAGACAATTTATCAGGAGGTGGCATAATGCAACCACAGGTTGCCGGAGATGTAACCGAAACCTCGCTCACTGGAAGTACCGGTAAGGCGGCTTCCAGAGCCAGGCGTCCGGGTGGAAGAGGTTGGAGCTACACGCTCACAAGCTGGCTGGGACTCGTGCCATTTTTATTGTTCTGCCTGCTCTTTGAAGTTTTTCCAGCCATCATCATTGTCCAGGGCAGTTTCGCCGACAATACAACCGGCAAATTCACACTCGACAATTTCCAGCGCGTATTGTCCTTGCCCAGCAATCTTCACGCCTTTGAAACCAGTATCGCAATTTCCCTCGTTACGGCCCTGATCGGAGGCGCGCTGGGAGGATTAGCCGCGTATGGCGTGTACACCCTGCGCACATCCTGGCTGCGCAATTTACTGATTGGCTTCTCCAGTATCGCTGCGAACTTCGCCGGTGTGCCGCTGGCTTTCGCCTTCGTGGCAACCCTGGGCGTGACCGGTTTTGTGACGGTTGGCTTTCTCAAAATATTTCATATCGACCTGTACAATCTCGGTTTCAGCATCTATTATTTCTGGGGGCTGGTCATCGTCTATGTTTATTTCCAGTTACCTTTGATGATCCTGCTCACATTACCCGCCCTGAACGGGCTGCGTCCCGAATGGCGCGAGGCGGCAACCAACCTCGGCGCGTCCAACTTCACCTACTGGCGGCGCGTCGGCTTGCCCATCTTGCTTCCCTCGCTGGTCGCGGCTACCATGTTATTGTTTGCCAACTCCTTTGGCGCATTTGCCACCGCCTTCGCGCTAGCGCAGGGCAATATCAACCTGGTGCCTATTTTGATTAATTTCGTCGTCAATGGCAATGTTGTCGTTGATTTCGGCCTGGGCAACGCGCTGGCAGTAGGCATGATTATCGTCCTGCTCGCGGCGGTCACGCTCTACACGGTGATGCTGCGCCGGGTCAACAAATGGCAAGGGAGGTAGATGCAATGCAATTAGGTCCTAATAATATAGCCTCACGAGCAATAGCGGATGTGATTACAGGCCCACAGAGTCAACAAAAGCCCCGCAGAGGCGGCTTTGGCTTGAATAAGGTAGCGTTGACGATAGTACTGATCTACTTGCTGGTGCCACTGGCCGCCACACTGGTATTTGGCGTGGCTATAGGCAATGGCATCGATTTTTCGGCATTAAAAAGCACTTTTACCGATCCCGACCTCTCGACGACGCTGGTTTTCTCGCTCGAACTGGCGCTGGCGACGACGCTGCTTGCCGTCATACTGGTAACGCCCACAGCGTACTGGGTGCAATTGCGCTTGCCAAAGGCGCGTCCATTGCTCGATTTTCTCTCGCTCATCCCGTTCGCTATGCCAGCCATCGTGTTATCGGTTGGACTGATCGAGGTCTACAACGGCACGAATAGCCCGGTTATCAACGTGCTATCGCTGGGTATTGTGCCTGCGCTGGCGAATCTGAAAATCGTCAACACCCCTCCGTTGCTGGTCTGCGCCTATGTGATAATCGCGCTGCCATTTGTGTACCGCCCTATCGACAACAGCCTGCGAGCCATCAACACAACCGTACTGACGGAAGCCGCCTATAGCCTGGGCAGTGGCTGGTGGCGCACCTTTCTCACCATCATTCTACCGAACATCTTTCCCGGCGTCATTAGCGCGGCGCTGCTCGTGTTCTCGACGGTGATGGGCGAATTTACCATCGCCAGCCTGTTCGGTCTCTACACCTTCCCCATTTACCTGAATAACACGGGGCAGAATGACCCGCACAAAGCCGCTATCCTGGCGGTTTTAAGCTTCATCTTCACCCTGCTTTGTGTGCTGGGTATCATTTTACTGGTGCGCATACGCCGCAGCGCGACCGGACAACGCGGCGCTCAGATTGAAATCGCGGCAGCACGCTAGCAGATAAGGAGTTTGGTATGGCATTTCTGGAACTTGAGAATATCTCTAAATATTTCGGGCGCAACACGGCTGTCGATCATATCCACCTGGCCGTCGAGCATGGCGAATTTCTGACATTACTTGGTCCAAGCGGCTGTGGTAAAACCACCATCCTGCGCATGGTGGCGGGCTTCGAGGTGCCGAGCGAGGGCTATATTTTGCTGGATGGCGACGACATCACACAGCGCGCCGCCAGCAAACGCCCGATGGGTATGGTCTTCCAATCCTACGCGCTCTTCCCGCACATGACGGCTGAACAAAACATCGCTTTTGGTATGAACATTAAACACGTTCCCAGAGAAACCATTCAGAAACGCTGCGCCGAATTGCTCGAACTGGTCGGGCTGGGCGATAAGGGACGCAGTTACCCGCACCAGCTTTCCGGGGGCCAGCAGCAACGAGTAGCCCTGGCGCGCGCGCTGGCCGTCGAGCCAAAGGTATTGTTACTGGACGAACCGCTCTCCGCCCTCGACGCCAAAGTGCGCGTCTCATTGCGCAACGAAATTCGCCGCATCCAGCAGCAACTCAAAATGACCGCCATCTACGTGACGCACGATCAGGAAGAGGCGCTGGCTATCTCCGACCGCATCGCGGTCATGGCAAAGGGCAGAATCGAACAACTCGATCAGCCCGAAGAGATTTACAGCAATCCGCGCACCGTCTTTGCCGCCAGCTTTGTAGGCAGCAGCAACCAGTTTAGCGGCAAACTAGAATCCGCCGCGCAGGGTCTCTGCAAAGCAGGAAGCCACCTGCTCCATGTACCGCCTACCTCGTCGCTGAAAGATGGAGACGCCGTCCTCGTCCTCGTGCGACCCGAAGAGGTAACGCTGAAGGAGGCAGAGGGGCAGGATGATAGCGATACGAACACAACCGGCAATCACATTCCCGGCGTCATTGATCTGCGCACCTTCCTGGGACCGTTCACGCGCTTCCATATACGCACCGAGCAGGGCGACAGCCTGACCGCCGACATCCCCAGCCAGCAGGCGCGCGACAATTTTGTTGCGCAACACGTCATCCTATCCTTCGCCCCCGAAGCTTGCCAGGTTTTACCGATCGACTCGGAGGAAGCGAAGCTGGTGAAACAGGCGGAGGCGGAGGCGGTGTAAACACACACACAATTCACAGGCATAATAAAGAGAGAGCAGCATTCCATATAATACTGTTCTCTCTTTATTATGCCTGTTCAGTTATCTTCGTTTTTTTTATTGCACAGTTCGCGCTCGGTAGTTATCGAGATCTGCCATAGTCAAATTATCCGATGGAACAAGCCTGTAATGCTTCTCGGAAGCAATGACGATACCTTGTTCGCCTTCTTCAAGCTCAAAAAGAGCAATACTGTCGTCCTCGATAAATTGGGCTGCAATCGGGCGACAGATTAACGAGGGAAATTTATTAGCACATAATGCGAAGTCTTGCTCTATTTGTACGATGCCTAATTTATCTTTGTTGCCTTTTGCCTGCACAGGGAAAACATAATGCGCACCACGCCGATCAATGCCGATGTAAATTTCATCGGTTTCGACCTGTCCGATATTCGGCACTGTTGTACGTAGATGGCTTTGAAGAGAATAACACGCCACGCCTGTGAATATATCGATTAGACGATTGTAACGTAATTTTGCCAGAAGTGCCTGTTCGTCTCCTAAAGCATACATGGTAATTACGCCAGGAGTCGCATCAGGTATCTTTGTCTCCGCCAGCAATTTGTTTGGAGCGATATTCACTACAGTCGTAGCAACAAAACGATAGCGCGACCGCCCTGATGATCGAATAATCCAATCTTCTCCTTCAGGCGCTTTTGCTCGAATGGAATCGGGAAGCAAACCTCTGTAACGAAATGTATAGGGAATATCACCAAGATTTTTCGGAAGATCGATACCAAGTTCCTGAGCAGCGCGTTCCATATCGCTACGTTCAAATGCCACTTCACGATCGCCATCCTTGTAATACCAGAAGAAGATACGCTCCATAATTTGCTGATAGCGATTCAGCTTTTTGTGAATCGGACTGTCTACCATCTTACCATTCCTATCATAATTCTCTTAATTTAGATTATCTCCCGGCCAACGTAGGACTACAACCTCTTCGCGCAATTGCTCTTTCGTTGCAGTTGACAAACGAGTACGAAATAGATCAATGCCGACTAGCTCATAACCGAGAGATTGCGCAATATCGGCCAGTAACTGCCCTGTCGGGATCATAATACGCAAATAAGATGCTTGATCGCCGACAACATACGCAAGTTGCGCTCCCGGACGCAGCGCCATACGCATCTCCGCCAGGTGGCGAGCGATACCGCCGAAATAGAGTTTCGTAACTCGTGCGTAAAGACGTTCAAAGCCTGATGTTTTGCCAAGTTCGATGCGCCGCGTCTCAATAGCATCGGCAATGCGCTGTATCTCTGGATGCTCTCTCACCCATTGATCGTCATCGTCGGTTTTATACACGCCGCGCGTATTTGAGCGCACAAGCCCGCGTTTCAATGCCTGTAATTCTGCTTTGTTGTGAATAAAGCCAAGTAATACAGACTCAAGCCGCGTCGTGCGCGTATAATCCTTCTCATTCGGGTACGGCGGCGAAGTAATCACAGCGTCAATGGAGTGAGGCTCCAGCACATGAGCAATTTGTCTTGCATCGGCCAGGTGAACTATCGCAGGAGTTTCGCCAGTAATTTGAACTTTGCGCAGATCATTCATCATTGCACTTATGCAAGCTAACCATGACGAAACTACAGGCGCATCATGTTTAGCAGGACCAACGCCAACTTCGGGGCCAAAATGCAGGTTGCTAATCGAAAAGACCAGGGCTTTAGCCAGTGTCAACCGTTCATGCTGGTAATAGCGTTCATCACGGTATTCTTCCAGACATTCCAGCAGAACGAGCGTTTTATGCAACGGCAGCGGACTTATCGAGTCGGTGAGCAGCAGTTTCAAGCTTTCAGATGGTAAGGTTTGTAATGCGCGTTCATGCTGCACAATTTGAATGAGTGGGTTATCCTCGATCCCCTGCTGCTCCAATTTCGCATGGGCAATTTCGGCAATCGATCTGGCATGTTCCATTAAGCGATCAGGATCAACACTCCAATCGGTTTTTACCTGACTGGCGAAATGGGCCATTGGATTCGCTTCAATCCCCACACTCGAAATGCCCAGTTTTTTACACTCAACCAGCACCGTTCCAGTACCACAAAACGGATCAAGCACGCGCTGCTCGTGTGTTACTCCAAACCGTTCAAGATACTGGCGTACCAGGTGTGGTGGAAATGAGAGTACAAAACGATACCACTCATGGACAGCACGATCTTCTGGATAGAGTTTGTTGATGTCACTATTCACATTCCGGTTGCGAGCGATGGCGTAACTCATGCTAGCCACACGAATGTCAAAATAATTATCACTGCCATTTTAGCCTGCTTCTCCTTTAGCCAGTAACATGTGTTAGCTTCTAACAAATAGAACGAAGCCATACCTCTTCTGGTAATATGTATTCTAAAAAGATGATGTGATAGTGGCAAGCATGATACACTACCGTCACTTTATATGCAATGCGCTTTTCACCAACTCAAAAGTAGGAAGAAATAGGATAGGCTTATGCGCAATACTAAATTCATCTTCGTCGAAGGCATTATGGGATCGGGCAAGTCTACTACCGCCTGGTTTCTGGTGGAGTATCTTCAAAAGAGCGACACCGCCGCTCAATTTATGTCGGAGGGCGGGTATTTACGGGTTGCGCTTGATCTGCCGCACCCCAACGGCGTCTGGCTCGACGTGACGGTCGAGGAATACATTGAGCTAAGTTTGCGCAAATGGCACACTTTCGCACGTGAGGCACAGCAATCTACGACTGTTACCGCCTGCGATGGATTGCTCTTTCACGGCAATATGACCGACTTGATGCTCATGAATGCTCCAATAGAGATGCTACACTCATATGTGGCGCAGGTCATCGAGATCGTTTCTGATCTCAATCCGGTAATCATCTATTTCTCTCACCCGGATATTACCCGTGCGCTTCGCCAAATATGCAAAGCACGCGGCAGCGAATGGGAGGCTTATCAGGTGAACTGGAAAGTTCTCAGCCCGTATGGTGCGCAGCGATCATTGCATGGATTTGATGGGCTAGTCCAGCTTTACCAGTCCTACTACGCTCTATGCAACGACATTTTCACGCAACTGACACTGCCAAAGCTCGCCATTCGTAATGAAGGCGACTGGACAAGGTATTACGAGGAAATCCTCGCTTTTCTCCAGCCGCTTCTTTAATGTCCAGCAATTCTATTTCCAGTATTCTACCCGGGCGTTTGCGCCGCGCGTAGTTGCTCAAGGTGTTCTCCGGCTGATTGGATAGAAACCTCAATGCAGTAACGCAGCGTAATAGGACCAAATTCGCTATGCACTCCCGGACGTTCAAAAGCAGAATCAGGAATATGCTCAACGATAGCTGCGAAGCGTCCGCAGGACTGATGCAATTGCTCAAGCAGCGCTTCTGCGCTGGCGTGCTGGTAGTCGTGGTCACGTACCGAGGCATCCTGGTCGTAACCTGGCAGAGCGGGCCGCTCCTCGGTCAATATACGTTCCGTTCGCCTGGACCAGTTCTGCATCTTATCGCTCATGTGACCCAGCACTTCTATGGCCGACCACTCTCCCGGCGCAGGCCGATGCCGAATAGCGCGATCATCATGGAGAAGCAGCGCGTTGCGGAAAGTGGCTGGAATCTGTCGAAGCTGGTTGGCCCAGTCTTCCTGAATAGTAGGCATTATTTTCCTCCTGATAATACTTTTCATCAATGCTGATGATTTCCCACAGATGACGGGAGATTCTTCGCTGCGCTCAGAATGACAGCCAGGGTGGTGTCATTCTGAGCGCAGCGAAGAATCTCCGGTGCTATTTAGCTTTGCAAATTAATCCTTCATCAGTCTCCTCAGCACCGTCAACAAAATCCCTCCGTTTTCGTAGTAGGTTACATCGATGGGGCTATCCAACCTGGCAATGGTCTGGAAGGAGAAGGTCGAGCCGTCTTCGCGGGTGACTTTGACCGTCACTTCCTGGTGCGGCTTCAGGCCACCCTCGATCCCTTCGATATCGTAGACTTCCCGACCCGTCAGGCCGAGCGATTCTTTGTTTTCGCCGGGTTTGAATTGCAGGGGCAGGATGCCCATGCCCACCAGGTTGCTGCGGTGAATGCGCTCGAAGCTTTCGGCGATGGCGGCTCGCACACCCAGCAGCAGGGGGCCTTTGGCGGCCCAGTCGCGCGAACTGCCAGAGCCGTATTCCTTGCCCGCGATGAGAATCAACGGCACGCCTTCCTGCTGGTAACGCGCCGAGGCATCGTAAATGGTAGTCTCTTCACCATCGGGCAGGTGAACGGTGTAGTAGCCCTCTTTGCCGCCGACCATGCGGTTGCGCAGGCGGATATTGCCGAAGGTGCCGCGCACCATGACCTCGTGATTGCCACGCCGCGCGCCGTAGGTGTTGAAGTCGCGTCTCTCCACGCCCCGCTCGAGCAGGTATTTACCTGCGGGGCTGCCCGGCGCAAAATTGCCTGCTGGCGAGATATGATCGGTGGTGATCGAATCATCCATCACGGCCAGGGCGCGCGCGCCGTTAATATCCTTCACGCCCTGCGGTTCCGGTGACATATCATAGAAGAACGGCGGCTCCTGGATATAGGTCGAGTCGGGGTTCCAGTTGAAAAGTTCGCCCTCCGTATCGGGCAGGGAACGCCAGTTTTCGTCACCATCGAACACATGCGCATAGTTCTCTTCAAACAATTCGGGCGAAATCGACTTCGCCACCAACTCGCGCACCTCTTGCTGCGTCGGCCAAATGTCGCGCAGGTAGACAGACTCGCCGTTAATATCCTCGCCAATGGGGTCCCTGGTCAGGTCAATATCTACCGTTCCGGCCAGAGCGTAAGCCACCACAAGCGGCGGCGAGGCCAGGAAGCTCGCGCGCACCTGGGGATGAATGCGCCCCTCAAAGTTGCGGTTGCCGCTCAGCACGGCTGCCACAATCAGGTCGTTATCCTGCACTGCCTCGGCAACGGGATCGGCCAGCGGGCCACTGTTGCCGATGCAATTGTGGACCGCTACTGTACCTGCCACAAAGGCATGATGATCGTTCACTTCCAGATCAAACACCGCCCGCCTGCCTGCTGGTCGTCGTTCCACTACCTGAAGCGCGAGCGCCGGCGCTGCGTGTTCGTCCTTTGCAACGCAGTAGCGCTTCTGATTGTCTGCATCCGCGCGTGAATACAACGGCGCAAACCACTCACGCGCGCCAATCTCACTCAGCAATTCGGCAGGTGAAGGGAAGTCACTGGAATCTCTATGCAGGGGCTGGAACTTACGTGTTGTCGCCTGTGGCAGCCGCGAAAAGCGGTCGTGACCCTCCATGAGTGCGTAGTGCGGCGAGACAACCGCTTCGCGCTCCATCAGCCCTACTGCCGCTACCTTGCGCGCGCGCGAAAACGAGAGCCGGGGCTGCTCCCTGTGCAATTCCTCAAGACGAGCTGACATCCAGAGGCGTTGCCGCTGAATCTGATCCAGCAAACGCCAGTACACCACCGCCGCGCTAGCTCGCAGAGCCTTGTCCACGCAGTAGCGGAATCCCACACGTTCGACGAACGAGAGGCCATCTGGAAGCGTCAGGCGAACCTCCACGCGCGGGATGCCGTCCTGTGCTGCCGGGTATGTGGAAGTTGCGCGGCGCGTGGCATACTCATATATGTTGGTTCCATTGGTCTTCACGCCACAGCGTGCCAGCAGACTAATCAGATCCTCCATCATCCCCTTGAGAGTATCCACATGCTCTGGTATAGTACTCTGGGAATAGGAAGGCATTCCAAGTGTTGCATCTCCCTCGCCCTTGCCCCAGCGATGCAAGGTAGGTGCATGTCCATCCGCCCCGAAAAGCCCGCCCAGGAACTCACGCACCATTGCAACAGGGCAGCGTTCATCTAACACGAAGGCCGGAAGCGCCGGTGCCTGCTGAATGCGCCGCCCAACACGCACACCTGCCAATGTACAGATGGCGTCCGTGAATGGCTTAGGCAGTACGATTGTCCATTTCCTCTCATCATAGCGTGTTGCTGAAAGGCGACAACCAGTAAGCAACTCAACATCATCAAGAACCGCCTCACGATCCATAGCCTGCCCGACATGCATCCGGCCCTGCCCTGGAAGGCTGATCGAACCATCGCTCAGTAGATGCCCGAGCAGGCGCGCGAAGGCCAATGTGCGCAGGCGTTCATGTTCCGTATCCATCGTAAATGTCAGTTTGCCCACACGCAAGACATAGCCGGTTTCATCCTCGCCCGGCTCGTCTAACGGAGCCTCAAGGCCAACCACAACGCGGTCCTGGCCCAGGACAAGTTCATCAGCACGTACCCAGCGTCCATCTGAGCAGAGAATCTTATGATCCGGGGTGCAGACCAGTGTACGCCCGTCTTGCAGGACGAGTGAAACGCACTCGCGCTCGCCCTGAACCATCATCCCGGCATGTGTCGCTGTACCCAGCCTGCCCTCCGAGGTAGGAGCGAGCAACGCGGTCCCTCCCGCGCTCGCCATCTGCTCAATGCGCCGCGCTGTGCCGTTGGCAAGCAATACAGGCGTTCCCTTAGAGATACACGTTGTACAGCCAAAACCGACCAGGTGGAAACGCAGCGCCTCCAGGTAAGGGATTAGTTCCGCCTTATCGAGGTAGTCGATGACGGCGCGCGAACCGGGGGCGAGGCTCGTTTTGACCGTCGGGCTGACCGAGAGGCCACGCTCAACGGCGTGTTTTGCTACCAGCCCGGCAGCCACCATGACCGAGGGATTGGAGGTATTGGTGCAACTGGTGATGGCGGCAATGGCGACCGAACCATCGGTCATATGTGTCTGCGCATTGCCCATCGTCACCACCACATCTTTAAGATGGCCGTTATGTCCTTTAGTCTCGCCTTGCGCCTGCGCCCTGTCGGCATCCTCTTTTTCGGCGATGGGATCAGGCTCAGTATTGTTGCTCTCGGTTCCCAGGCGAATCAGCGCCCTTTCTACCACGCCATTGATCTTGACGGGTTCAAAGCGATCGGCAAAAACTTCGCGGAACACCTTGCTCAGATTTTGCATGGGAACACGGTCCTGCGGGCGGCGTGGCCCGGCCAGACTTGGCTCGATGGTACCCAGGTCGAGTTCGAGCAGGTCGTCGAATTGTGGCGGGGGCGCGTCATCGGTGCGGAAGAGTCCCTGCGCCTTTGTGTAGCGTTCGACCAGTTCGACCAGTTTAGGATCGCGGCCCGTGCCGCGCAGGTAGAGCAGCGTCTCGTCATCGACGGGGAAAAGCGTGGCTGTCGCGCCAAATTCGGGCGACATATTGGAGATAGTGGCGCGATCCGCCAGCGTCAGGAAGCTAAGGCCGGAGCCGGTAAACTCGACGAACTTGCCGACAACGCCACGTTT
>DASTKD010000623.1:0-5560 GCA_035716135.1 Ktedonobacteraceae bacterium | reverse complement strand
CAGGGTTCGACTCCCTGGCAGCCCACTTTTCCTCACAAATTCCCTCCATCACAAAGTACTCTTTTGCTATCTCCTATCTATCAGCTTGCATTTTTGGCTTCTATGACGTAATATATAAACAGACGTTTATATAAACAAGTGTTTATGTAAATGGGAAAGGTCAGAAGCGATGAATGATTGGCGCGAACTCAAAATTACTTTGAAGGCGCTGGCTGGCATTGCTCGCCTGACGATTGTCTATCACCTGGTTCATCAGGGGGAGATTACCGTCACCGAGTTGATTGACCTGCTGGGCATCAGCCAGCCGCTGGTTTCGTGGCATTTGCGCAAATTACGTCGCGCCGGGATCATACAGACGCGCCGCGTGGGGCGGCAGGTCTACTGTTCCCTGGTAACATCGCGCATCCAATTTTGCATACAAATTCTGAACAGTCTGATCGATCCGGCGCTCTCCGTAGAGTTTTTGCCATCCGGCGAAGCGCTCATCGAAGCAGAACTGGAACCCGAGGTGTAGGGACGCGATTGATCGTGTCCATTTGCCGGTGAATCGCGTCCGCTTGCCGATTGATCGTGTCCATTTGCCGGTGAATCGCGTTTGTTTGCCGGTAGATCAGTCCGCCTCACAACAACTTGAAGAACCCATTAGAAAGATTACCAACTGAATGAATAACCGTACACAGTTCAACGCAACAACAGGGACGGCCATGTTGAAAAAGCGCCGCCAGATGACTTTGACTCAAGCACATTCACAGGGTATACCCGGCAGAGCCGACTTGCACATGCATAGCAATTACAGCGATGGCGTCGCTACCATCGAACAAATTCTGCATCATACGCAGCACAATACCAACCTGTCGGTGATCGCGTTGACCGATCACGATGTGATCGAAGGGTCGTTACGGGCGCGTGATTTGTGGGCAAAGGGAAACTATCGCTTTGATTTTATCGTTGGCGAAGAGATCAGCACGCGGGAGGGTCATATGCTCGCGCTCTTTATAGAGAAACGCATCGCTCCCGGCATGAGCATGGAGCGCAGCATCGATCTGGTGCATGAACAGGGTGGCCTGGCTGTCGTAGCGCATCCGCTCAATCGCATTTTTCGTCATAGTTGCCAGCGCGACGTGCTGGATCGCATCTATGCCAGCCGCGATACCTGGCTTGATGGTATCGAGACCTGGAATGCCAGCTTCTGTGGCATTTACGCCAATCGTGTCGCCATGAGCGCCAACCGCGAAATCTATGGCTGGCCCGAACTTGGCAATAGCGATGCTCATACACTGAACGCCATTGGCCTGGGCTGCACCTGGTTCGAGGGTAGCACAGCCCTGGATGTGCGCAACGCCATTGAAACCGGCCTGAGCGCCCCCGGCGGCAGGCTCTGGCACGTCAATGACTACCTGCGATTGGCAGGACATCATATCAACAAACATCGCCCACTGCGGCGTGTGAGTGTGGCCTAGAGCAGCCAGGGCGAGGGCAAGCCCTCATACGGAAGATTTTTGAGGGAAACTGTCATCCTGAGCGCAGCGAAGGATCTGCGCGTTGCTATACGAGAGATCCTTCGCTGCGCTCAGGACGACAGCGAGCAAAGGGTAGGGGCGGGGCTTGCCCCCGCCCTGGTACGACGGAATTGTAAACTTTACCAGAAAGGGCTAGTCCGAATAGTGACAAGTATGATACAATACGCATATGTTTAGCAGACGAGTCCAGCAACGAGTTCGGCAGTTTGTCACGTTGATAATGCGACCACTGGCACGACTCGGTATTACGCCGAATACTCTGACCATCGTAGGGCTGGTACTCAGTATGGTGACAGCCGTAGTGATTGCTCAAGGGTATCTACTGGTTGGCGGCTTGCTGGTATTGTTTGCTGGAATTTTTGACATGTTCGATGGTGCGTTGGCACGCGCCCGGAATGCTCCCTCAATCTTTGGCGCATTCCTGGACTCAACGTTTGACCGCTATTCAGAAAGTATTATCCTGTTCGGGTTGTTCTGGTATGCCCTGCAAGCGCGGACGCTGCACGAGAATCTCTGGCCGTTTCAACATGAACAATTCTGGATGTTGAGTTCGATATACATAGCTGTAGTCGGTTCCCTGATGGTGAGCTACGCGAAAGCGCGCGCCGAAGGATTGGGTTTGGAGTGCAAAACCGGGCTGCTCGCCCGCCCTGAACGTGTCGTCATACTGGCTATCGGGCTAATCACCGGTACTGTTATCTGGGCAGTGTTGCTGTTAGCAATCTTTTCAAATTTCACTGCCGTAGAGCGGGTTGTGCATATCTGGCAGGTCACTAAGCATCCTGAAGCAGTGGGCCAGCCGGACGATCTTCTCGCCGGGAAACAAAGCAGTACCGAAGCGGAGGCGCAATTTGTTGCGTCTGCTGACCTGCCTGAGCCAACGAATACCAACGAAGGAAACGAACCTTCTAATCACAAACCTGTACACACCAGCGTTCCGCCGTTTAACCGGAGTGTACAACAGGAGTAAGGAAGACGGCGCATAAACAAGGGCGGACCGGGTCGTAGATGCAATGTAAGAAGCCTGTCCGAGAATAGTATAAGAGTGGGGAACGGGCGTAGAGACGTTTTATTACGTCCAACGAGAACCGTTTACAACGCGGATCGAGAATGTATACGCTGCGGGGGATGTAGGGACGCGATTGATCGCGTCCGCTACCAGCATCCATTAATGCCCGCGCAAACTCATATACCTGTAGCATTCTTTTGAAAACCCGTTGTGTAGGGATGCAATGTTATCGCATCCATCCCACCTCATGATCGTTTCTGCCTGACACTTGCGTAGACGCGCATATTCTCAATGGCTATAATGCCTGCGCTCCGGTCCACAACTGTTGAGACTGGAGATCTTAGTGACAACACAACCAACACAACCGGAGAATAACGACACTCAAACGACTGTCGCGCAGGATTCGTATGGCCCAAATTCTCCCTCAACCAACGGAGTAGCGGAAGTTTCTGCGCCTGAGCAGAATCAGAATACCCCCACTTCTCTGTTCGCCACTGAAGAAGTGGTACAACCATTCACCGCTTTTATCGAGGAGTTTCGCCAGAAAGAGGAACGCCTCGTTCCGCAAGACGCGCAGGTAGTGGATGCGCAGATAACGGACAATCACGAGTCGGCGGAAAGTGTACCGGCGCAAGATGCCCCCGTTTCCACACCAACGAATGCAGAAACAACGGAGGTGGGTGCGACAGATAGCGTTCCGACCGCGCCGCCTGCAAAGCCGGAGCGTCCCGTGTCTCCTTTGTTGCGACCGGCGACACGTATACGTATGCCCCGCCAGGGAAGCGGGCGGCAGCGCGAAACGTTTGTTACCCAGGCGACCGCTCCTGCATCCACGCCTGCCCCGGCAAAGCCGGAGGACACGACGCCACAAGTCTCTATCGAAGCGCCTGTAGCGCAGGTAGAATCGCCAGTTCCGGCGGTGGAGACGGCAGAGAATAAGCAAACGGACGCGACAGCGGAAGAAGTAAAAGTGGAGCAGACCGAGCCGCCGAAACCAGCGCGTCGCTATCGTTTTGATCGGCCTGCGCGAGCCGCGCAGCCTGTTGTTTCGTCAAGACCCGTATCGGTCGCGCCTTCCCCCGCCGAGCCGGTAGGCGCGCGTCCACGCCCGGAAAACATAGCAGCGGAACAGGTTTCAAAGACAACCAATGGCTCTGCCGTCGAAGCGCCAACATCCTCAACCGAGACAAAATCCGAACCTGTATCAGCTATGCCTGAAAGCGAAGCGCCGACAGCCACAACTCCTGCTGGTCACCCTAATAATGATCGCCGCCGTCGTCATGGTCAGGAAAGCCAGCGTCCGAAAGCGCAGCCAACCATTGATGCTGTGAAGGATGCCGCGAAAGCGGATGGAGCGAAGATGGACGCGACAAAAACAGACGCAGTGGAGCAAGCGGCATCGCAGGTGCAAGTGGAAGCATCGTTGGAGGCGATCAATCAGCCCTCCACAGATATACCGGTAGAGGATTTGCCGCCTCTGGAGTACTCGGAGTTGCAAGCAGCTTCACGCCGTCGCCGCCGTCGCCGCACCAATGGTAACGGGACGACACCAACGCCAGTAGCCCGGCCAACAACGCAGCCAGCCATTTCGTCGCCAGCGCCTGTTGGGCCTTCGCCCATCGCGCCGGTTGCCCCTGTTGCGCCCGCGCGTAACGCGGAAGTCATCAATCGCGCTCCAACCGCAACGCCGAACGTGCCAGCGACTCCATTTACCATCCAGTCAGGCATGACGGTAAGCCAGATGAATCAGGGCAATGACGCGGCAGGCCCGTTTCAAGGGCCAGAGCCGACGCCGGCGCGTGGCAGCGTTCTCCCTGTACAGCCTCGCATGGCGCGTCCCATGCGCAACGGCAACGATGCACAACGCGCCTCCGTGTCGCCACTTCCAGCCGTTCGTAATGGTGAAGGCATCATCTCGACGGGCGCGGTCAATCATCTCGCTAACGTGATTTCGCAGGCCATCCAACTGCAAAGCGACCGTATGGTGGCTGAACTGCGGCGCGCCAATCAGACTCCCGCCAGCGTCTCAGTAACGCTGCCGCCGTTCCCATCGACGGAGCGTGTGGGCGTCTTTGTCGATGTGGCGAACCTGCTTTACTCGGCGCGCACGTTGCGTATGACTATCGACTTTGGCAAGCTGCTCGATTTCTTGCGCGGCAATCGCCGCCTTGTGCGAGCGCACGCCTATTGTCCCACCAGCCCGCAGCCCGGTGATGACCAGATGTTCTTGCAGGCAGTCAAAGGACTGGGCTACAGGATTACCACCAAGAACTATAAAACCTTCGCCAGCGGCGCGAAGAAGGCCGATATGGACCTCGACCTCTGCATGGATGTCGTGCGGCTGGTCGATGGCGGAGCCGTTGACTGCATCGTGCTGGTCAGCGGTGACGGCGATTTCATTCCCATGCTCGACTACTGCTCCGATCACGGCGTAAGAGTCGAGGTGGTGGCCTTTGACGAATCGATGTCCGCGACCCTGCGCCAGAGTTGCGACCTCTTCATCAATCTCTCGATGCTCGACGAAATTCGCGCATAACCACGCTCAAGGTATCGAGAGAAGAAAAGCTCTTCCGTTATCTTCAGATAACGGAAGAGCTTTTCTTCTCTCGATACACCCTCTTTTTCTGTGAGAAACAATCTCTTCAGGACGTATGTATGCTAGCAGGATGTACTGGCGTGACTGCGATTCCACTCAATGGAATAGTGTTCCTGCCTGTACTGTTCATGGCTCCCTGCGTAGGATGCGCTTCCCGGAATCTCGCAAGTGCTTTCTCTATTTCGAGCGGGAGGAATAGCGCTTCACTGGCTGGCACCCATGAACAAAGTAAAGATGTATTTGATGAAGAGAACGAGAAAGGAAGCGTACATGCGAAGAAAGAGCGGTTATATCCGTCTCGCGGGACTCCTCACCCTGTTCGCCATGCTGCTTGCGGCATGTGGTAGTACCACTAGCGGTGGCTCGACTCCGACTCCAGGGGCAACAACGGCCCCCAAAGCGAAGTACACCGTAGCGTTGGTAACAGACGTAGGA
>DASTKD010000622.1:0-3477 GCA_035716135.1 Ktedonobacteraceae bacterium | reverse complement strand
TATTCAGGGACACGGGACTCTCGTGCAATTCTTTGGCGAGCCAGCGCGTCTGCCCATCGGAGGCGTTCAACTTGCCTTACGCACAGACGCGGGCATGGTGGGCGTTTTCCCGCATCGCGTTGGATTGTCGCACGGGCATGGCCTGGTAGCGCCGCTGCCAGATTTAACGGCTGAGGAAGAGGCCGCCAATCCCGAGGCAACGCAGCGCACACTGCGGCGCGTAGCAAAGCTGCTAGAGCAGCAGGTCGAGCGCAGTCCTGAGCAATGGGTTATCTTTGGCCCGATCTGGGCCTCTTCACAAGAGGCTACTTTACTGGAAAACACCACAGCGGGTGAAGTTCGCAAGGAGGCACAACAGGAGATGGCACGCGCAGAGCATGCAGCGCATTTGACCAATTCTTGACCAAATCTTAACAGCGACCTCATCACAAAACGAGCGACACAGCATACAATGATAAAGGGGGCACTCATCACAAGACTGGTGAGCTAGAAGAGCAGGATGACCATTACGCCACAACCAACACCTTTCTCTAACGAGGGAGGCACTCAAGAGGATTTGTCGATAGCATTCCCTGGCTATACTCTTGCGGGAGAAACGAATAGTACACAAAATAACCTGATAACCGATGAGCAGCCGCGAAGCCTCCGCAAGGGACAGGCCGACCTGCATATGCACAGTCTCTACAGCGACGGGCTAGGCAGCATCCCAGAGATTCTGGCCTTTGTTGGTCAGCGCGGCGATCTGGATGTGATTGCCATCACTGACCATAACACCATTGAGGGCGCGCTGCGTGCCCGCGATCTGGTCCAGAAACACCACTTTGGATTTGAATTGATTGTCGGCGAGGAAGTTAGCACCCGCGAGGGCCACCTGCTCACCTTGTTCATTGAAAAACGCATCCCACCAGGGCTGAGCGTAGAACGCAGTATCGAACTGGCGCATCAGCAGGGTGGGCTGGCAATTATCGCTCATCCATTTAATCGGGTCTTCCGTCATAGCATCCAACGCGAAGTTGTTGATCGACTTCAATACGTTGCGCCAGAGGCGCGACCCGATGGTATTGAAACGCTCAATGGCAGCTTCGCCGGTATCGGCTCATCACACCTGGCGATGATGCGCAACCGGAGGCTTTATGGCCTGCCGGCAACCGGCAGCAGCGACGCGCACACCGTCACAGCCATTGGCTGCGCGTTCACCTGGTTTGAAGGAACAACGGCGGCTGACCTGCGCGATTCATTGCAACGAGCAGTGACGATGCCTGGCGGGGGCTTCTGGCAAACCCAGGATTACTGGCAACTGGCAAGTTATTGGGCACGCAAGGGGCGGCCAGGACGTCCAACCCATGCAGAGCGCTTGCGCCGATTGGGACAATCACATCGTCTTGAGCCACTGCGCCAGTTCGGTCAACTGGCTCGACGACCAATTTCTCATCTTTCCCGTCGCTCAGAAGGACACGCGATCTCGGCTTCAGAGCGTAGGATAGAGTATGATGCTCACGTTGGCCGGCGACGATAAGCTGGCTATCCTGACATGCAACGAGATCGCCTAGTGAAGCCTGGATAGAGGAGATGGGGCACTGTGCAGAAGAAGCGATTCCGCTGCGCGGCCCCAGCGAACGCCGTGAAAATAGGCTTTGTTTCACCATATGACTGGAGCTATCATGGTGGCGTGCGCAGCCACATCCTTGATCTGGCCGCCGAGCTAGAGCGGATGGGGCATAGCACTGCTATCATCACTTCAGCTACCGGCAAGGCTGGTCGTACAGCCGAACCGCATATCTACAAGCTCGGCTGGGCTGTCCCTATCCCCTGGAATGGCTCAATTGCGCGTGTTGCTTGCTCTCCATTGCTTGCCCGCCAGACCAGAGAAGTGTTGGAAAACGAGCAGTTTGACGTTGTGCATTTGCATGAGCCGCTCGCGCCAGCGCTGCCGCTCACCACACTGCATGTACTCAAAGGGTTAAAGACGGTGAGCGTTGGCACCTTCCACGCCTTTGCGCCCAATACCCTATCGATGCCCCGTGTCTCGTATTCTTTGGGGAGAAGGCCCCTGCGCCGCTACTTCAACCGACTGACCGGGCGGATTGCCGTTTCATCCGCCGCGCATCAGTTTGCCAGCCGGTATTTCGCTGGAGACTATCAAATCATCCCCAATGGGGTTGACCTGCACCGGTTCAGCACCCACGCCCAACCATTACCGCAGTTTGCCGATGGTAAACTGAATATTCTCTATCTGGGGAGAATCGAGCCGCGCAAAGGATTGAAGTACCTGCTGCACGCCATTCCTCAGATTCGCGCCAGCTATCCCAATACGCGCTTTATCATTGCCAGCGATGGCCCGCAGCGTGAACACTATGAGCAATTTGTGCAGCAGCAGGGCTGGCCTGATGTAGTCTTTACCGGCTTCATCTCCAGCGAAGAGAAGCCACGCTATTATGCCAGTTGTGATCTCTTTTGCGCCCCAAGCACCGGCAGCGAAAGTCAAGGTGTGGTATTATTGGAGGCGATGGCTTCATGCAAACCAGTTGTTGCTTCCAATATCGATGGCTATCGTGACGTCATTGGTGATGGAGTTGAAGGAATCCTGGTCCCACCGCGCGATAGCGCGGCAGTGGCCGGGGCCATCTGCACGTTGCTAGGGGATGCACACCTGCGCGCCACAATGGGGGAGCGCGGGCGCGAGCGGGCGGCAGCATTTTCATGGCCGCAAATCGCCAGCCGCATCACGGAGTATTATGAATTGCTGATTGAGCAGCAAACATACTCCACCAATCAGCAACGTCAACGTCTTTTTGCCTTCTTATAAGTTATGCAGAGGCAGAGAAACTAAGAAGGCAAGGGAAGAGGAACAGAGATGATCGGGAAACGTGTACAGCAATTCGCCCGGCACATGGTTGAGCAGATCATGCGCCCGATAGCGCGTCTTGGTATCACCCCCAATATGCTGACACTGACCGGTTTGCTACTGACAATCTTCACAGCGGGCGTGATTGCCTTCAACCATCTGCGCATCGGTGGCATACTGGTGCTTGGCGCTGGAATCTTCGATATGTTTGATGGGGCAATGGCCCGCGTCAGCCAGAAAAGCTCGAAGTTCGGGGCTTTTTTCGATTCAACGCTTGATCGGTATTCAGAAGCCGTGCTCTTGCTTGGCATCATCATCTACGCTCAGCTTCATTTCCCGCAGCAGCAGATGATTGGTCCAGTGCATGTTGCCGATCTGATTATCTGGTTGACCTACGTGGCTGCAATTAGCTCGCTGATGATAAGCTATGCGCGGGCACGGGCCGAGGGGCTGGGGCTGGATTGTAAAATTGGATTGCTAGCGAGGCCAGAGAGAGTAATCCTGCTCGCGGCGGGGCTGCTGATCGGTGGTCAGTGGGCGCTCGTCTGGACAATGTTGGTGCTGGCGCTGCTCACCACGATTACGGCCATACAACGCATCGTCTATATCTGGCACATAGCGCGCCCATCACA
>DASTKD010000621.1:0-5522 GCA_035716135.1 Ktedonobacteraceae bacterium | reverse complement strand
GTAGTCGGCGTGGCCGGGGCAATCCACATGGGCGTAGTGGCGCTTCTCGGTCTCGTACTCCACGTGCGCGATGGCGATGGTGATGCCCCGCTCGCGCTCCTCGGGCGCTTTGTCGATCTGGTCAAAAGCCACGTATTTGTTCGACGCGCTGGCTTTCGCCAACACTTTGGTGATGGCGGCCGTCAGCGTCGTTTTGCCGTGGTCGATGTGGCCGATCGTTCCCACGTTCACATGCGGTTTCGTTCGCTCAAACTTCTTCTTTGCCATAGCCTTAAATGGCTCCTCCTACAACTGTCTGCGATCAAATTGTACGTCTATAGACATGCAGCAGCCGTCCCCCGACAATTATGATCGCCAATGTGTGTATAACTTCCCGCGCTCAGTAATCGTAATCCGACCAAACATCGGACTATTCAGGAAGAGACGATCTGTTCAGAAGACGGCAGTGAGAGCTACTTGTACTTCCAGCGTGGATATTCATGAAGATGCCATCCCTGCCAGGGACGGGCAGGTCAAACAATGACCGGCGCGCTTTGACTTCATCAGAAACCACGGGAGCCCGTGATGGGAATTGAACCCATGACCCCAGTCTTACCAAGACTGTGCGCTACCGCTGCGCCACACGGGCAAAGTTGTCAGGCAGTCGGTGGGCAGTGAGGGATTCGAACCCCCGAAGTCTTCCGACAACTGATTTACAGTCAGTTCCATTTGGCCGCTCTGGAAACTGCCCAGGGAGAGAATCGCCCACCTACGATGGGGAGACTCAATGCTCCTGCTACTTTCGTCACAAGCAGTAGACACTGATGCCTCCTGAGTGATCGACCAAACCATTATAGCCGACGCTTTGCGTGCTGTCAAGCATTTTTTCAGAGTCCGAACGATTGCCAGGAGCCAGGGCGACCGCGAGGGTCGCCCCTACAATACTACGAATTTCACGAACCGCACCGTAGTATTGTACGGGCGACCCTCGCGGTCGCCCTGGTACCGTCATAGCTCCTGTGCGGGAAGCAGTTTTTCCACCGTCTTGAAGAGTTCATTGAGGTCAAATGGCTTTTTGAGGAATGCGATCTGACGCTGCTGCATGTCTTTACGCGAAGGGATGTTCGCGCTGACTATGAGCGTGGGGATCGTCTCTAACTCCTTAATAGCGTGCAAACGGTCATGGAGTTCGATACCATTGATACCGGGAAGTTGATAATCAAGAATAAACAAACCCGGTTTAACTGAATTGACTGCATCCAGGGCGCGCGCGCCATCCGTGACGTGGAGAACAGTATAAGGCGTTTCATCCTTCAATGCCTGAGCAATAAATTCACCGATATCTTCGTCATCCTCTACTAGCAAAATCGTCTGAATGCGTGTCTCACCTACTATAGCTTCCGGTTGCTCGCTTGACATAACCAATCTCCGCTGATTCGGCAATGACCGAAACGAAATATCATTGATAGATTGTACAACGTATTGCAAGCATCCGTAGTTTCACTAAGATTCCTATGCTGACTTTGCTCGTTTCCACAATGCGCTCCATTCGGGGCTGCTATACGATGCCAGTTCGCGGCCCTCGGCGCGCGCCATGCTCTCCATAGACTGGAAGCGGCGCTTAAATTTGCGGTTAGCGTGGCGCAGCGCCTCTTCCGCGTCGATATGCAGTTGGCGCGCGATTCTGGCAACGATGAAGAGGACATCGCCCATTTCCTCGAATTGATGGTCGGGGGTGCTGGCTTCTTGCAGCTCGCGCAGTTCTTCCGCGAGTTTAGTCAGGATGTCCTGTATATTTTTGTAGTCGAAGCCTGTTTTACCGGCGCGTTTCTGGTATTCCTGCGCCATCATCAGCGCGGGCGTAGCAGGTGGCACGCGATCGAGCGCGCTTTCCTGCTGCACATCGGTTCCGGCAACGGCGCGCTCCTGGCGTTTGATGACTTCCCAGTTTTGCACCACCTGCTCGGCGCTATTGGCCTCGACTTCGCCGAAGACGTGCGGGTGACGGCGAATCAGCTTGGCGTTGATATGCTCGAAGACATCGCCAATGGCAAAGTTGTCTTCCTGGCGGGCAATCTCGGCCTGCAAGTAGGATTGCATCAGCAGGTCGCCCAGTTCTTCCGCCAGCTTATCCATATCGTTCTCTTCCAGCGCCTCGACCACTTCATACGCCTCTTCAAGCACATTACGCATGATCGACTGGTGAGTTTGCTCGCGGTCCCACGGGCAGCCGTCAGGCTCGCGGCGCAGGCGATAGGTAATGTAGCGCAGTGTTTCGGGCAGGCGCAGCGCGTCCATTTCGCCAACTGGAGGAACATAGAGCGTGCTGAGATGGTCAGCAAAGGTGTTGCGATCCAGTTCATATAACGGCATCTCGTCCACCTGCTCGTCGCCAGCGACTCCTGCCGCTTTCACCAATAGCACCGGCCACTCGTCGGGATAGCATTCTCCCAAAGCCAGTTTGACATCGCTTGCCAGCCGCCGGTTGTACACCTGCGCGACGAGCAGCGGTCTGGTTGGAATGACCTTACCGGCGATTTCATCGGGGCGCAGCGCGGCTAGTTCAGTAGCATCGATAAGCTGCATCCCTGCCGTAAAGGGGTCAAGCTGTAACGCCTCGCACACTGGCTCCAGGAATGACAATCCGGCAACGATGCGTACATTCAACCCGCGTTCGCGCGCCATTTGCAAGATCAATTGCACCGACGCCTCAGCCATCAACGGATGCCCCGGCACCGCGTAAAGCATCGGCTGCTGCTCGCCCAATGCGCATATCTGTCGTGCCATACGCTGGTAAAGCGCGGCCCAGTCGTCCGATTCTTCATAATAGCTATCGAATGATTCGCGGCGCAAATTCGGAAATGCCTGTCGCAATGGTTCGACGGTGGGATGTATATAGGTGCGGAAGTAAACAGGAGTGCCTGCCTGCTCCGCCTGCGCAAAACAGGCTTGAGCCGCCAGCGTGAGATCGTCCCAACGCCCCGGCCCAAGCCCGATAATAGTAATCGCTGTCATGCCTCGTCCTCTCTCGGATGTTCGATATCTGCCCGGTGAATAGTAACGATCAAAGCCGGAATGTCATTCTGAGCGCAGCGAAGAATCTCGGCGTCCTGCGTGAGATTCTTCGCTGCGCTCAGAATGACAGAGTACTACTGGTCTTGATCGGTAATGTTCATTAGTGTAGCGGGCGAGAGAGGATGTGTCAAATGCTTATCGCAGGTGGTCTGCCAGTCTCATGATGTACACCGTGTTGCCGGACGGGTCTTTGACGGCGAAGGTGCGACCGAAAGGCTCGTCCTTGAGCTGCTGCGCTACCGGTACATCTTTCGCTACGAGGTCGGCATAGGTGGCGTCGGCGTCGTCAACGTACCACCACAGTTCCACGTTCTGGACGGGCCTGCCATCGCCCTCTTGCGAGATGGCAAAGCTAGCGCCCTGGCCCATCGGCTGCTTGAACTGCACGAAGCTGCCCTGCTGGAGTTCGATAGCCAGCCCCAATTTCTCCGTATAGAAAGCGGCCGCTTTCTCGCTGTCTGTGACATGCAACAAAACGAAATTTAGTCCCTGTAACATGGTAAAAACCCCTTTCAAATTTCTCAAATGTGTGGCGGTGTTCATCTTTCGCTCACAGTTCAAGTATGCCAGAGGTCGGTGACAACACTATGTCAGTAGCGCGGCGAATTTTTTGCGATAAGCTGATAATTCGGATTATAATGATGTATATGAGAGGGAAATGTGAGACGGGGGCATTGAAGAACCATCAGCAACGTGATATGCTTTTTTTGATATTATAATGACGCTCGCATCATGCGTGAGCAAGGAGGGTATTTCGTATATGGTAACGACTCCAGCGCAAAAAGTCCTTTGCCCGGTATGTCACCAGGCCGACATGGTGAAAAAGGTGCCTGCCGCTTATGAAAGTGGCGTGACGCGCCTGGCACCTCCGGTCATGCCAGTGGCACATGTGGGTATGATGAGTTTCGTTCTCGTTGGTTTTTTCCTGGTGGGCTTCGGTGTCTTCTTTATTTTCATTTTGAGCGGCGTTCATGGCTATGGCAGTTGGCCGGGAGCATTACAGGTACTACTGGTTGTAGTTACTATTGCCGCCATTTGCACGGCCCTGATACTTTCTTTAATCGCGCTGCTGCGCGTGGTCAGTGGCGATATGAAGACACAGAAGTTATTGCCGGCTTATGACGAGGCGTTGGAGAACTGGCGTCGTCTTTATTACTGCAAACGCGAAGATGTCGTATTTGACCCGGACACCAACAAAACCATCTCCGACGCCGCCCTGCAATCCCTGACTTCCATCGAAGACAACTATCAACACTTGGAGCAGACCCAACAGGCAGCCGTTTCGCATCACTAACTGCTTTTCCGCTTACCTGACCAGGGAGTCATGATGGGTGGGATGGAGCCGCAGGCTCCATCCCACCCATCATGACTCCCTTGATAAACCATTGAATAGAGAAGGAAGCCGGGTGGTTAAACGCCGCTAAAGTGACGGATGATAATGGCGATCACGATAATCAGCACGACGAGTACCAGCGTACCTATAACAAAATAGGTATTGCGGCGACCGAGTCGAATATCCGTGCTTGGCCCTTTAGAGATAACATTTTTCTTCACCTCTTCCTGGCGTTTCTTGCGTTCCTCGATGCGTTTTTGCGCTTTTTTGCGCGCTGGAACGGGGGCAGGTTCGCTATATGGTCCTGTTCCCATATGCTGCATACGGCGGCGCATGTCGCGGTTATATGTTTCAGCCTGTTGCTCGGCGTTGGGGTTTTGCGATGTCGGCATCTCTTTGGGTCGGGTAGACCTTGCCCCCGGTACTGCTGTTCCACCTACAGTTGGCCTGCGATTCTTGCCACCCTGCTTGCCCTTGCTCGATGCGCCCGGTGTTGAGGCCGTTGGCGGCGTCGTGGCAATGGTGATTTTCGGGGCTTGTTCTTGTTTTGGTTTTGTCTTGCCTGTTTCGGGCTTATCCCCACCCGGCTTATTCACCTTTGGCATGATGGTATCCTTTTTATACACTATTTGGCACGTCGCAGAAAAATGTCTCTACGCCAAATTGTTCTTGCAGGAGCGTACCGAGCGCCTGCACGCCGATTTTCTCTGAATTATAATGGCCTGCCGCGATAAAATTGACGCCTTCTTCGCGCGCGACGCCCTGCGTCGGCTCGCCCACCTCGCCTGTGAGAAAGGTATCGCAGCCACGCGCAATCGCTTCCAGGAAATAGCCCTGACCACCACCCGTTACGACGCCCAGGCGACGCACTGTGCGCTGCCCGGAGCCGTACACGAGCGGCTGCACGCCCGTTTCCTGCGTGATCTGCTCAACCACGTCCGTCAAGGTCAAGCTTTTGGGAGCCGTGCCAATCGCGCCGATGGGCATACCGCGCGCCCCACCTAGCTCAACGCCTTCGACGGTAAAACCAAGACGTTTCAGCCATAAGACATTATTGCCCTTTTCGGCGTGCGCGTCCAGTGGCAAATGATAGCCAAGCAGCGATATATCATGCTCAAACAACAGCTTGAGCCGC
>DASTKD010000620.1:0-6160 GCA_035716135.1 Ktedonobacteraceae bacterium | reverse complement strand
CAACCAAGAATATCCTGCGCGGCTTTCAGGCATATGCGTTGATGCTCGAAGAACACCCAGAATTGCGCGGCAAAGTGAATTTCCTGGCGTTTCTGGTACCGTCGCGCCAGACACTGGCGAAATATAAACGCTATACCAGTGAAGTCAAGAAGCTGGTCGAGGAGATCAACCAGCGCTTCGGCACAGAGGAATGGACACCCATCCACGCTTTCTACGAAAATGATCGCATCCAGGCGCTGGCTGCTATGCAGCACTATGACGCTCTGCTGGTCAACCCGATCATTGACGGCATGAACCTGGTCGCCAAAGAGGGGCCGGTGGTCAACAAACGCGATGGCGTGCTGGTCCTTTCGCGCACGGCGGGCGCGTTCCAGCAACTGGGCAAGTTCTCCTTGCCCATTACATCCACCGACATCACCGATACAGCCGAGGCTCTTTACACGGCTCTGACGATGCCTGCTACCGAGCGACACGCCATGTCAACGCTAGCCCGGCAAATGGTCGAAAATCAGGACCTCAATGCCTGGCTGCAACGCCAGATCAGCGACATCAACGGCCTGCTCGACCGCTTACAGGCCAGAATCTTATCGCAGAAGGTCATGATTGACCTGTCCTCGGCCTCCACTCCCGCCTCCCCCGTCGCTGTGGGATAGAGATAGAAAGGCAGATAAAAAGGCAGAGGCAACAACGCTGTTGCCTCTGCCTTTCTATGCTTATCGTGCCGGGTAAGATACAAAGATGGTTTTGGTCTCGCTGAATTCCTCAACGGCGCGGGTGCCAAGTTCGCGGTGGCCGTTGCCACTGGCCTTCATGCCTCCAAAGGGCAGCTGAATCTCCGAGCCAGTGGTAGGAGCGTTGAAGTAGATCAGGCCGGACTCGATTTCGCGCATGGCGCGGAAGGTCAGGCGGCTGCTCTCGGTGAAAACGGCGGTTGAGAGGCCGTATTCACTGGAGTTTACTACCGCGATAGCTTCCTCGTAGCTATCGACCGGGACAATGGAGACAAAGGGGCCAAAGACTTCCTCGCGCGCGATACGCATGGTGGGAGCCACATCGGTGAAGATGGTAGGCTCGTAAAACGCGCCCTCGTGATATTCGTTGTCAGAGAGGGGATGGCCGCCCATGACCAGTTTCGCGCCCTCACGCTTGCCAATTTCGGCGTATTCATGTACGGCTTTGACGCGCCCGGTGTTGATAAGCGGCCCCATGTCGATCTGGGGATTCAGGCCATCTCCTATTTGCAGTTTGGCGGCGGCGGCCATCAGGCGCTCGGTAAAGGCTTTTTGCGCGGAACGCTGCACGATGACGCGGCTGGTGGCGGTGCAGCGCTGGCCCGTTGTGCCAAACGCGCCCGATGCCACGCTGGCTACCGCCAGGTCAAGGTCGGCATCTTCCAGCACGACGACGGCATTTTTGCCGCCGAGTTCGAGTGTACAGCGCCGCAGGTCGCGCCCGCAAATCTCCGCCACGCGCCGCCCAACCTCGGTTGAGCCGGTCAGGGAGATCATGTTGATGCGGGGATGGCTGGCGATGGCATCGCCCAGCGAGCCGCCGGGGCCGGTGATGACGTTCAAGACGCCTGCTGGCAGACCAGCCTCGCTCAGACATTCGGCCAGTTTCAGAGCCAGCAGGGGCGTATCGCTGGCCGGCTTGAGAATGACGACGTTGCCAGCCAGCAGAGCCGGGAAGGTCTTCCAGGCGGGAATAGCCATCGGGAAATTCCAGGGGGTAATGATACCCACGATGCCGAGCGGGTGGCGAATGGTCATGCAAAATTTATTGGGCAACGCGGAGGGAACGGTTTCGCCCTCGGCGCGCCTGCCCTCGCCCGCCATAAATTTGGCAACGTCGATGGCGATCTGCACATCCCCGCGTGTCTCTCGTATGATTTTACCCATTTCGCGCGTCATGAGCGCGGCCAGTTCCTCTTTACGTTGTTCTAATATGGCGGCGGTGCGGAAGAGGATCTCGCCGCGTTCGGGCGCAGGTGTGGCAGCCCATCCGCGCTGCGCCTGCGAGGCGGCTTCGACGGCATCCTCAAGATCGGCAGCGCTCGATTTCTGGTAGTAGCCGATCACCTCTGATGTACGGGCCGGGTTGGTGCTGACGAAGGTTTCACCAGCGCGTGAATCGCGCCACGCGCCCCCGATAAAGTTCTGGTAATGCTGACCCTGCTTCGTCTCTGGAACAGGGGATGAAATAGACATGGCTATGCTCCTCGTTGAGTTATGGAATCACTTTACGGCAATCTGTTTATTCTAAGGGGTATTATATCACGCCCGGCCCTGGCGAATTTTGACACCACCGGCGGTCAGATCGTGTCATCCTGAGCGCAGCGAAGGATCTCCCTCGCCGGACACTGAGATCCTTCGCTGCGCTCAGGATGACAGTTGGCTAGCTCCTTTCCTCAAACACCTATCGGTGCAGGGCTGTCGAGATAAGAGAGAAAAGCCGTTACGCTACTGACATAGTGTTGTCACTGGCACATGGTAGACTGTTGATATGAAAGAAACCGGGTGTGACCCGACATGATTGATGAAGCAAACAAGAAAGGAACACTCATGGCAAAACTTCTAGGACCCGATTTTATCAGCTTGCAGGTACGCAACCTCGCCGCCTCACGCGCATTCTATACAGAGATGTTGGGTTTGAGTATCGATGAGCGCTTCAACACTCCCGACTTTGTCCTCTTCGATTCCAGCACGATCCCCTTTGCTCTCAGCGAAGCAAAAGTGAATCTGGATGAAGCGCCCCATCCGGGGTGGGGTGTGACGCTGTGGATCGACTGCAATAACGTCAATGAGTTACACGCCAGAATAGAGGCGGCTGGAGCTACCATTATCACACCTCCCTTTGATGCTCCATTCGGGCGCACCTTCGTCTTCGCTGATCCCGATGGCTACCGCATTACGGCCAACCAGAACCCCTGGGAGCGTTTTCCTCTGGGCGGCAGGCGCAATTAGTAAACACATGACACAAGCATCTATGAGGAGAAGCAGAATGAACAACGACCAGCATGATTTCGAGCAATTTATGAAGCAGCGTGACGAGGTTGCGCGTGCCTACGTTAGCGGCGAGGCCACCCCACTCGGCAAGATCGTCGCTCGTCACTCACCCGCCACCTTCTTCGGACCACAGGGAGGCTATAGCCAGAGCGCTGAAGCAGTCTGGTCAAAATACGAACGTGACGCCACGACCTTCGAGAGCGGCAGCGAGAGTCAGCTTGAGATCCTGCACATGGCGGCGAGCGATGGCCTCGCCTACTGGGTCGGTTTCCAGCGCGCCACTGCTCACCTGCGTGGCAGGCCCGAAGCCGTCTCCTTCAACCTGCGCGTGACCGAACTCTTCCGCCGCGAAGGTGACACCTGGAAACTCATTCATCGCCATGCCGACCCGCTGATCTCTGAACCCGAAGCAAAGCAGTCATAACCTCTTTTACCATGTGGGGTGCGATCTGGCCCTGTCAATCGCCTGTTCGTATCAACCGTTTCACGTTGCCGCTCAGCATCAGTTCTTTCTCATCGTCGGGAATTGCGAGGCGTTGGACGCGGCGCAGGTTGTCGGCGGGCATTCCGTAGGGGTAGTCGCAGCCGTAGAGGAGGCGCGAGGCTCCCAGCGTGTGGACGATGGTTTCGTTGACCTGGCCGAGGCTGGTATCAAAGTGGATGTTGGGGTAATCGCGGAAATGAGCCTGTACGCGCTGCTGACCGCCATTGAGCATACCCATATGGGGGATGATGAGCGTGACATCGGGATAGCGGCGCACAAATTCGCAGGTGACATCGAAATGCTCTTCAAAGGTCATGGCGAATTTCAGCGCCTGTATGGCGCTCATGACGGCCTGGAAATCGGGCGCGTCCATCTGGCGGCGCACGTTGTCCATGTCGATCGGGTAGCTGTAGCGCAACCCGCCATCGTGCGCTGGCGAGAACCAGCAATGCCATTTGATGCCGTTATACTGGTCGAGGTTATCCGGCACGGGCAGCCGATCGTAGGGACGCTGCCCGCTATAGGCATTGCCGCCATAGTAATAGAAAGCGTAGTAGCCCATGCGCCGCGCTGCCTCCAATGCATAAAGCGAGTCGTTGACCATATCATTGCTCTCCGGGTCCGCGAAGACGACGGCGCGGCCAATGCCCGCTGCTTTGAGCAATGAGTCGATTTCTTCAATCGGCAGGTGGTAGCGTCCAATGTGAACATGCGCATCGATAATTTCTGTCATGAAAGTAGCTCTCCTCTTTAACATCCTTTTTGACCGAATTTACCACAGGAATGCGTAATCTCGCCAGACGTACGAGTATTCGCAATTGCGCTTATACTATAGTTCACTGACCATTATTCATAGAGGAACTGCCGCTCAGTCAGATTCCATCATATATACTAAAGTACTGGCTTATTTTGATGATAATTGACGCCTCTTGCCGCGTTTCTCTATACTATGCTTACCATTATGTCACGTATAATGGGAGTTTTCTACTCATTTTTCGGGAGTCTGTCATGCATGGTTTGGTCTTTGTTACCTGGGAAAAGTATCTGGCCGAGCGTTTTAAGGGTTCGGTACTCGCCGAATATCGGGATGCTATTGGTGAGACGCCTGCTACATCGCCGCTTGCCAGTCGCGTCTACGATGATGCAATGCTACTGGCCGGTGTCGGCGCGGCGAGTCGCATTACGGGTTTGCCCCCTGATCGGCTGCTGCACGAGTACGGTCACTATTTCATCACCAACGGCCTCACGAGGCATCTCTGCGCCTACCTCCTTACACAGGTGCATAGCGGGCGCGACCTGTTGCTGGCGATGCACGATGCGCACGAGCAAATGAGCCGCCTTCCCGATGGCCTCGCTCCGCCACTGTTTAAGTATGCAGCCCTACCCAATGCGCCCGATGGATTGGTCCTCATCTATGATAGCCCGCGCAAACTTTGCTCCGTGCTGGTGGGCGCGATTGAGGGAGCGGCGGAACGCTATGACGATCAGGTGTACATCGTCGAACGAACCTGCATGAAACGAGGCGATGCGGTCTGTCGCTTCGAGCTACGCTTCTCTGCTCCATCACCAGAACCCGAGGAAACACCGGAGCAGAAAAAACGTCAGCTGGCGCAGCAGCAATTCGCGCAGTTTATCTTCGCATTGCTGCCTGCCGGGGGAGGAGTTACCCTGGCGGAATTGCAAACGCTCCTCAAGTCGAGAGGGACGAGCAGGGAAATGACACGCCCGGCGCTCCTGCTCGAGGCGCTGCGCCATCTCCATTATGCGGGATTGGTTGCCACCAGCGCGAACCAGCCGGGTGATGATTTTACCCATCGCCGCTACTGGCGCGCTCCTACCTCGGGCTAGCCAGAACTATGGTAGCTCAAACTCGAGTACCAGTATAGCTAACACATAAAGAAGCACCCGTAGCGAGGTTGTCGCTGCGGGTACTTCTTTGATGGGTTGGTTCAGGCTGTCTCGACGGTTGGGCCACCGCTCGCCGGGGAAGCTTCGCTGGAAGTCGCGGGAGCTTCTTCCGCGAAATCGCCTTCCTGGGCGACTCGCTTGAAGACATAGTAGGCCGAGTTTGAGGCCAGCGGTTGAATGCCGACCAGTTCCCAGCCCTCCCGGCCCAGCGTATTGAGGTAGCGACGCGCGAAGGTGCTGCGCCGCTCGTTATCTCCCTTGAGGGTTTCAAGCCCCTCGCTGGAAATACGCCCCCGGTAATCGATATAAGCCACTTTATACGCCCATTGCGCCATTGTGTTTTGTTTCTCCTTTCTTTTTCCAGGACGACCGCGAGGGTCGCCCCTACCATACACGGTTACGCCTGCGTAAACCGTATCATACAACAATGGTTTTGGTCCCTACCGGCGCGACCCTACGATACCATATCCGATGGTACCTCCGCCGGGAATGCTGTTTATTCCGCCTCGCACGCAGACTTTTTGCGTTCCCCGCGATCAAGCGACGCCGCGCCGGGTTCCACAATCAACGCAATGTCGTTTGCAGAACCGCGCCGGTAGATTCCTCTGCACAGGAGTAAGTATAGCCGCGCATCCGGCTTTCTACACCGCTAATTTCAACGGTTTTTGGCATAGATACTATTAACAGGCACGAGCCTGTCTGTTTGGACAGGAAGCGAATACTATACTGGCAAATCGAAGGAGAATGTTGTGCCTTGCTGGTC
>DASTKD010000619.1:0-5639 GCA_035716135.1 Ktedonobacteraceae bacterium | reverse complement strand
ATCTCTGTGGCGAGCGAGATTCTTCGCTGCGCTCAGAATGACAGGGCAAGACCGATCTTGGTCGGGAATATTCATCAGATTTTATATCGATCCGGCTCGTTTGAGCGCCAGTTCCGCCAGCGTGCGCGCGGCAAAACCTGTCGCGCCTTTTTCCGCGTAGGGTCTCTTGACATCGCCAAAATCGGTTCCCGCAATATCCAGGTGCGCCCAGTGCGCATCTCCAACGAAATGCTCCAGGATTTTCGCGGCCGTCACTGCCGATGCCGCTCGCCCGCCCGTCTGCTTAATATCCGCCACATCGCTGGAGATGGCTTCCGCGTACTCGTCGTCCAGTGGCATTCGCCAGAATTTCTCTCCAGCCTTCTGCCCTGCATCGATAATCTGCGCGTTTAAACTGTCGTCGTTGCAGAACAGGGCGCACATCACCGCGCCGAGCGCAATCACTTTGCCGCCCGTCAGCGTCGCCACATCGATAATGGTGGTCGCCTGCTCCTTGATGATTGCATACGACAGCGCATCCGCCAGCACGAGGCGTCCCTCGGCGTCCGTATTCACGATTTCGATGGTTTTGCCGTTCATAATGCGCAAAATGTCGCCCGGTCGATACGCGCCGCCGCCCGGCATATTCTCGGTTGTGGGTACCAGCACCGTGACATTAATGGCTGGCTTCAAGGCGGCGATGGCATACATCGCGCCAATAACCGCCGCCGCGCCCGCCATATCGCCCTTCATCTTATGCATGCCTTCGGCAGGCTTAATCGAAATGCCTCCGGTATCAAAGGTGATGCCCTTGCCGACTAGCGTCAAGTCCTTCTCACTGCGGGTGGGCGTACCGCGATAGTGCATAATGATGAATTTGGCCGGTTCGCGGCTGCCTTGCGAGACGCCCAGCAGACCGCCCATGCCCAGTTCCTGCATCTGCGGGCGATCCAGCACCTCGAAATCCAGCTCAAAGCGTTTTGCGACCAGGCTGGCACGATTTGCCAGTTCCGTTGGCGTCAGCACATTGGGCGGCTCATTCACCAGGTCGCGTGTGAAGTTGGCGGCCTCAGCCAGCGCGACGGCGCGTTTTAAGGCTGATTGGAGTCGCGCATGGTCAGCAGCATCTGCCAGTACGCTGATCTTATTGATGCCGCGCCCGTTGCCATATGCATCCGTTTTCTGGTACTTCTTAAAGGTATATATGCCCAGTAATGCGCCCTCAATCGTCGCCTGCGTCTGCGTCTCCATGTCCAGCGACGCATCCTCCAGCAGGGAGGCCAGGGCTATATCGCGCGCCCCCGCCTGCTGCAAATGACGCGCCGCCGCTCCGTAGGCGCGTAAAATAGCCAGCGTTTGCAGCTTCTCCTGCTTGCCCAGTCCGGCAAACACCACGCGCGGTGTCGCCAGCTTACCCATTGTATGCACCGTTGTCAGCTCGCCCGCTTCGCCTTTAAACTCACCACTGGCGAAAAGTTCTTGCAACAGCCCACCAAGCGCATCATCGACCGCCCGCGCGGCTTGCGATAACACAGGCGTTCTCTTGTCCGGTTGCTGGTATGCCACGCCGACTACTAGCCCATCACAGGCAACATCTTTGATGGGCTGGTTAGAAAAATTGATTTCCATCTGCTCTGCTCCCAGAAATTATTTTGCTGTTTTCACCCTGTTGATCTGGCAAAATCATCAGGGACGGGGAGATGCTCGCGATCGTGTTGGGGTCACGGGTATCACACGTTGTTGCTTAAATCATAACAAATTCTCAATGAATGTGCTATGGTTTTCGCGCCGTGTATGACTTTTTGCAGATTTTTACGTTATTGTGGCCGGGGCAGCAGGCGGTCAACTACCTCTAACAACTGGCGCGGCTTGAATGGCTTGGTGAGGTATTCATTGCAGCCGATATGCATGGCCGCTTCACTCTCATCGTTCAGCGCGTAGGCCGTGACTGCCACAATGGGGATATGTGCCATGCCCGGACGCGCGCGAATCAGTTGTGTCGTGCGAAAACCATCCAGCACGGGCATCGAAAGATCGGTCAAGATCAGGTCAACTTGTTCATGGTCCAGCGTATTTAAGGCTTCCAGCCCGTTCGAGGCCAGCAGGCAGCGATAGCCGCGCGTAGATAAGACGCGCTCGATCAAGATGCGGTTGGACACCTCATTTTCAACGATCAGAATGGTGAGTGACTGCGCTCCCTGTTGCGCCTGAGATGTATCGAGTGAATTCATTGTCATAGTCTCTTCCCTGATTTCTGTATTTCTAACTGGCACGCACTCTGGCGGGCGCGGCCACGGGCAATGTAAATGAGAACATCGAACCCTGTCCCACGATGCTCTCTACGGCCACCTCGCCGCCTTGCAGCTCGATCAATTTGCGCGCGATGGTCAGGCCCAGACCCGTGCCACCAAAGCGGCGCGTCGTGCTGCCATCGGCCTGCCGGAACGCCTCAAATATGTAATCGAGCGCGGCAGGCGAAATTCCTATGCCCGTGTCGCTGACGGAGATACGCAGCATATCGTAGCGTTCCAGCAAGGTGCAGCGAATAGTCACGCCCCCTTTTTCCGTAAACTTCAAAGCGTTCGATACCAGGTTAATCAACACCTGGCGAATCCTGTGGCTATCGGCCAGCGCCATCGGCAGCTCCTCGCCCATTTCCAGAGTCAGAGCAAGTCCCTTATTGCCCGCCATTTGCCGGAGTTCGCTCAGCACATCTTGCAGACTTTGCTCCAGGTGGAGCGGTTCAACTTTGACCTCTAAGCGGTCCGCTTCGATCTTGGACAGATCAAGCATATCATCCACCAGCCGCGAAAGATCCTCCGCGCGGCGCACCATAAATTGAATATGCTCTTGCTGTTCCTCGGACAGGTCGCCATCCACGTATCCTTCTAGTATTAACGAACCATAACTGATAATACTGTGTAAAGGAGTACGTAATTCATGTGTCACCGTCGCCAGGAACTGTGATTTCAGGTGATTGACGCGCTCGAGCGCGGCGTTTTTATCCTTGACCTCGGCGAAAAGCAGCGCGTTTTGTATCGCCATAGCTGCCTGGATGGCTGCTGTGCTTAACAGGAATGTGTCAGGCCCGCTCACCTGGCGCGGGCTGTCGCCATACAACATGACCGCGCCAATCGCCCTGTCCTGTAAAAATAAAGGCACGGCCAGCACCGATTGATAACCAGCCTCCAACGCCAACCGCGCCCAGTTCTCCCGGCGTTCTCGGTAGATGGCGTTGACATCCTCGCCATAGGCGATTTTCTGCTTCTGCATCGCCATGCGCGCCAGCATCATATCAAGGTCGCGCAGCGCCGGACGCGGAATGCGCGGTCGGCGTTGGCCGTATGGCTCTGGCGGTGGCGTCAGTCTGGGCGCGCGTATGGCTCGTCGTTTACCGCTTCCATTCATGCCCGACGCGGCAGCCGCGCGATTGCCACTGGCAGGAATGGCCGCTAACTTGGTGGTAGCAGTCATGGTAATGTCACCGGCAGGGTCCGCGTGGACCGTTACCGTATCCGGCATTACCGGTCCGGCGGCGGGTAAATGCCCGCTCGATTGCTGCATATCCGACCATTGCGCCACAGCCCAGGGCGAAGCCATTTCGCGCCCATAGAGCAGTAGCGAGACGCTTTTGGCCTGCATGATCTTCCCCAGGCGCGATACAATTTCTTTCAGCAAATCTTCCAGGTTCAGCGTCGAGATCAAGATGTCGCTCATGGCGAGCAAATCGGTCATGCGGCTGGTGATGAAATGACTCTCATTTTCTTGCGTGTTTAATGACTCCGAAAGCAGATTGAACGAACGCGCCAACATGCTTAACTCATCTGGCAGAGCATGTTGCACAGGTACCGCGCCGGTATCTGTCACCAGCGCGGCTATACTCGACTGCAAACGGCGAAGAGGCTGGATGAAGAATGTGCGCGCGATCAGGGTATAGACGGCAACACCCAGCGTTATCATAAAGACGCCCATAAGCGCCAGGATCTCAAGGGCGCGTTCGGTATGTGTGGTCAGGCTATACAGTGGCTCAATGTCTACCAGCAGCAGCCCCGGTGAAACGGCCAGCTCATCAGGAGAGCGAACCATAATAGACTTCGTCAGGTAATGTTGACCGGCATTGATCATATTCACGCTATTGGGTTGGCAAATGCCATCCTCGATCAGGCGCTGGTCGAGCGCGATGTTATGGAGTGTGTTTCCCTCGATCTGTTGCGCTTCGCATAAAACCACATTCAGACCGAAATTGCCGCTCGTGTTCAAGAGATTCAGGGCAAAATTATAATCAATAAGCTGCACCCCGATCAACGCCCCCAGTAGCTTCCCATTGCGTAACACAGGCACCGAGAAACCAATATCCCACGTTGAATTTGCATTCGCTCCGGGCGATGGCATCACCAGCGTAGCCGTTCCTCCCTGCAAACTGGCATCAACCAGGGATAAAATGTCATTAGAGAGACCATTAGCGGACGTAATGCTGCCAACAGGCTGAACAAGAGTATGACTTTTAGAAATAAACGCGATGCCGCTAAAACGGTCCGGCGGATTGAGTGTAGAGGAGAAGATATTCGCTATTTGTTCGTTCGCTGCTGCCGTAGAAGGGTGTGAAAGCGCCATGCGCAGCGTCTGATTGCTGGCAGTCGAAAAAAGCTCCCCGGTTAGCAGCGCCGTCTGGGCCTGATAAGCGCGTTTCATCAGCGCGAGATGCATTGTCGCGTCACTTTTGGCTTCGTGTTCGTAAAATACCTTCAGCAAATACCACGATGCCGCCGAGAAACACAGCAAACACAACAAAAGCGTCAGGGCCGCGCTCACAATTAATTTTCCACCCAGAGACCGAACAGTAAATCGCATACCAACCCTTCTGGTTCCAAACACAAAAGTAAGGAGAGGACGGGGTGCCAGCTCGTCCTCCCCTTACCACGCTTATGCATGGAGCATAGCGAAGCTCCAGGAGGCGCGCGCGCAAACCCCATGGGGAAAAGGTTGCGCGATTACCAGATGTACACTACAAGCTTGCTCGTCGAGGTGGATCTGCTTGCCCGCGTACATCCCGCCTTCCATCCCAGGCCTATACATTATAACGTATAGAGAGCCAAATAGTTATCACTTTTGGGGGCAAATTTCGGCTTGTCCCAAAAACTCATCATCCGCGCACATATTCGATATAGCCGAACTTGAGCAGGTACACCATAATGTGCGCCACCTGTACTTCGCTTAGATGCAATAGACGCGCTACCTCCGTCACTGTGCGCCTGCCATCCAGCAACATGTACACCAGTCGTTCGCGCCTCTGCATCTGGTTCATCATAATGCGCTTCGCGGACGCGAAAGGCAGCGCGCGAAAAACAGCCGAAGCGCCCGGATGCGCTAACTCCACGTAGGCGAAAGGCGTATAAGCCGACTGTACAACGGTCATGTTCGCTCCTCCAATTCTCACGTACAACCCGATCACACTAACGGAGAGACCCGCACTCTCAACTATACCAATTTCTTATTAATTTCCCGCTAAAAAGCCATCCATTTATGTGAACATCCTGTGAATATCAAATATATTTCTTCTTTGTCCAAATTGTTCCAAAACACTTCTCTATGCAGCTAGTTTCCTCAGTGCCTGCGGCGCTTCGCAAGCATATGGAGGGAGAAAAGGTGTTGGTTGTGCA
>DASTKD010000618.1:0-41638 GCA_035716135.1 Ktedonobacteraceae bacterium | reverse complement strand
TCTTTAATGAGGAGGTCTCTACACCTCTTCCTCCTCAGGTTCTCCTTCCTCGTCAATGATCTCTTCAATCACCGTATCCGCCGGTGCTGTTCCTACCATTCCAGGCGCGGACTTGAATGTGCGCAACCGCCGGATACGCCTGAAATGCCCCCTTCCCAGGGTATCTGGTACATGGAGACGTACACTGGTAAGTACACCTATCAGTATAATCAAACCCACGACTAGAAAAAAGACGAATGCATCCATGACGCTTGCTCCTTAGAGAAGAAAGGCTTGCCGCCTGCTCGCGCTGGAGCGCTTTCTGCTCTCCCTATTTTCCTGTATGTTCTTTCATTGTTTCTTATGCAATGGAGATTTCGTTAGAATCATGCGTTAAACACGTATGGTGCCTGAATTTGGCTTCATATGAAAGCCAGTAGACAGCGCCAAATCTTGTGCGCTATACTATGCAAAAGAAAAAGTTAGCTTAAAGAAGGTTTTCCATGTCAAACGATGTCGATGTGTTGATTGTGGGAGGCGGTCCCGCAGGATTAGCCGCCGCCGAAGCGGCAGCGAGCCAGGGCGCGCGCGCGTTAGTGCTGGAACGGCAAAACGAGATCGGCTATCCTGTACATACGAGCGGGGGTAGTTGGGTCAGCGATATGCAGGCGCTGGGTATTCCGCAACACCTGTATCACCCGGTATCGAAGGTCTATTTTGTTTCACCTCACCGCGAAGTACCGCTCAACTATAATCCTGCCGTCGCCTGCGTGATGGATGTGCGCGGCGTGTACCAGCACCTGGCCGGGCGCGCAGTGGCTGCGGGCGCGGCGATTCGTGTGCGCCACACCGTCGAGCAGACGCTATTAGAAGATGGGCGCGTGCTGGGTGTGACCGCCAAGAATCACGTTAGCGAGCGCATATCTTTGCGCGCGGCCGTTACTATCGATGCCAGCGGCTTCTCGCGCCACATCGGTGTGCGCACGGAAATGGGCAAGGCGTTTCATCGCTACGGCTACGGCGCGGAATATGATCTCTATGCGCCACATTACCCCCAGGACGAATTGTATCTGATTATGGGCAGCCAGTTCGCGCCGCGCGGCTATGCCTGGGCTTTCCCGCGTGGCAATGGGCGCGTGCGCCTGGGCGTTGGCGTACTCCATCCCGACAGTGACGACGACGCGCGTTCCTATCTCGATATCATCATCCATGACCTGCCCCAGCTTGCTGGTAAATTCCAGGATGCCAGCCCGATTGAGTACCATACTGGGCTATTCCCGTCTGAAGGGCCGCTCGCATCTTTCTCCCGTGACGGATTGCTGCTGGCAGGCGATGCTGGCGGGCATGGTTCCACACTGGTCGGTGAGGGCATCCGTTTCGCCATTTATGCAGGACAGATGGCAGGTACGGTAGCAGCCGAAGCAATCAAGGCCGGAGATACGTCAGCCTCTTTTCTAGGCCACTTTGATAAACAGTGGCGCGCGCGTTTTGGGCGCGATATGGACATTTCCTATATGATTAACAAACGCATTACCAGCTACAGCGACGAACAGTGGGATAATGCGCTCGACTTGATGCGCCGCCTCACCCCTGCACAGATGGCGCAGGCATTGCGCGGTGACTTCAGCGCCGGTCTGGTGCTGGGCGTGCTGGCGCGCAATCCGGGACTGGTCGCAACGGGTGGTAAGAAATTTCTCGATCTGATGTTGGAACGCATCAATAAGCCTGCCGGGAATATTGCTCACTAAAAAATTGTTGGTATAAGTAACGAACAAAGTCCAGGTCTAGCCTGATTTCTCATTTTCTATTCATGAGGAGTATTTAATGTCCAATCATTCATCCACATCCCCGGTAAACGAGCAAGTGAGCAACGAACAGCAGATAAAAATGTATGCCACCACATGGTGCGGCGATTGCCGTATGGCTAAACGCTGGTTCGATGCGCGCGGCATTTCCTATCAATACATCAACATCGAAGAGGATGACGATGCCGCCGATTACGTTATGAAAGTCAATCGTGGCAGACGCAGCGTGCCAACCATCGTCTTCCCGGATGGTTCCGTGCTAGTCGAGCCATCTCCCCGCGAACTGGCAGCCAAGTTTCAGGCATGAATTTCGTGTATAATGAGAGACGACCAATATGGCCGTCTCTTTTTTATTTTCAACGATGTTGAATAAGGAACTGGAATGCAAAATTCAGAACTTTTCGACTTGCTTATAGCCGACGCCAGCCACCCGTTCTCAGGCTGGGACTTCTCGCATATTTCAGCGACAGATCGCATGGCCGAAGCTCCGCTCTCCTGGAGCTATGCCAGCAAGTTGCTCATGCCTCTGCGCCGGGCGCAATCCCTGCTGGACATGGGGACAGGCGGCGGCGAATTTCTCTCCCGGTTGCAACCACTGCCTATGCTCACCTGTGCCACAGAAGGTTATGCGCCCAACGTTCCGGTTGCTCGCCAACGACTCGAGCCGCTGGGAGTACAGGTTTACGAAGTTGGCGAGGATGGAAAACTTCCTTTTGAAGATAATCAGTTTGACCTTGTCATCAACCGCCATGAATATTACGATCCGCTTGAAGTAATGCGTGTCCTCAAATCGGAAGGTCAGTTTATTACGCAGCAGGTCGGCAGCGCCAACGAAAACGATCTCAATGCTCTCATGGGAGCAGATGAGTACCAGTTTACAAACTGGACGCTAGACTATGCAGTCAGGCAACTACAAGATGCAGGCTGGCACATCATCGAGCAAAAAGAAGATCACCCCATTATGCGCTTTTTCGATGTTGGGGCCATTGTCTATTATCTCAAAGCCATCCCCTGGCAAATACCCGATTTCTCGGTCGAAAGCTATTTTGATAAACTGATAGAAATACACAACTCCATCGAGCAACAGGGGTACATTGATTTTCACATGGACCGTTTCTTGATTGTGGCAGAGCAATGAGTAGTTTGATCTATTAAGGAGTGCCGATGAAAGACCTGGCAGACGAAACAATGCATACGAAAGAATCGCGGGGAGCCAGGAGACGCGCGCGCACACGTTCGGACCTGCTGGCGGCAGCGCGCAAAGTGTTTGCTGAACGCGGCTATCACGAAGCGAGCATCGCGGATATTACAGGCGAGGCGGATGTCGGAGTAGGCACGTTTTACCTGCACTTCCACGATAAAGACGCTATCTTCAATACCTTGATCGAAGAGCAGCACATGCATATCCGCCAGCGTGTTCTCAGTGAGATTCGCCAGCAGGGGGAAATTTCGCTCGCCATACTCATTCACACCCTCTATTGCCACGCTTATGAAGATCGGGATATATTCCGCCTTATGCTCACGAGCAGCGAACTGCTGGCGCACAGATTCCGTGCCCGGCAGATGATCTCGCTCGGCTTGACGCGCCTGCTGGAAGATGCGCGAGTACGCGGCGTCCTCCCGATCAGCGAGGAAGACATCGCGTTGCAGGCGCAACTCATTATGGGGATACTGTTGCAAGGGCTGATCTGGTGGTTTGAACACGACGAACCCGCCCCCGATGCAATGGCCGAGCAAGTGATACGTTTGCTAGCTCACGGCCTACCTGCGTCACTGTTCGAGGCGCGCCCGATCACGCCAGAGCAGATTGAGGAAGCGTTAGATCATTGATACACTAAAGTGGCGTGGCTTCCTTTAATTACGCTTGCTTGCCCCTCCCATCTTGTTATGCGATACTGTCTTTACCTGATAATTTAGGAAAGCCTGAACCACAAAAGAGGACAGTCGAATGCAAGAACGTCACTCCCTTGATAAAGCGCAGCAACCAGCATCCATCGATGATATGGAGCCGGAAGTATTTCGCGCCTATGCCCACGAAGTTGTCGATTGGATTGCTGATTATCTCACCAACGTGGAGTCGTACCCTGTACTCGCCCAAACTGCGCCGGGCGATATTCGGCGAGCGCTGCCAGCGCAAGCGCCCGCGCAGCCTGAATCGATGGGCAGTATTCTGGAAGATTTTGAGCGTGTCATTATGCCGGGTATCACGCACTGGAACGTGCCGGGCTTTCTCGCCTATTTTGCCAACACTGCTTCCGGCCCTGGTATCCTGGGCGAGATGCTGACAGGCGCGCTCAATGTCAATGCCATGTTGTGGCGTACCTCACCTGCTGCTACCGAGCTAGAACAGGTCACACTCGACTGGCTGCGCCAGATGCTTGGATTGCCCAATCCGCTCTTTGGCATCATAAACGATACAGCATCGTCAGGTGTGTTGTATGCCCTGGCAGCCGCGCGCGAAGTCCTACCTTTGCACATTCGCCAGAACGGCATGGCTGGTCGGCAGGATATGCCACGCCTGCGCTATTATGCCTCGCAGGAGGCACATTCCTCGGTTGAGAAGGCAGGGATCGTGCTAGGCATCGGACAGGCTGGTCTGCGCAAGATTGGTATTGACGATGAGTTCTGTATGGATGTGGCACAACTGGAAAAGGCCATTCAGGAAGATAGAGCAGAGGGCTGGCAACCATTCGCGGTCGTCGCCACCGTTGGCACGACCTCAACGACCAGCATCGACCCCGTGCCACAAATTGCTGATATTTGCGAACGCTACGGCCTGTGGTTGCACGTTGACGGCGCGTATGGCGGCTCTGCCGCTGTAGACCCGGCCATGCAATGGGTGCTGACAGGCTGTGAACGCGCTGATAGCATCATCGTCAACCCGCATAAATGGCTCTTTACCCCTATGGATTGCAGCGTCTTCTACACGCGCAAACCGGATGTGGTGAAGGCCGCTTTCAGCCTGGTGCCGGAATACCTGCGCAACAGCGAGAGCGGCGGGGACAAAGTGCCTAATCTGATGGACTACGGCACCTCGCTGGGCCGTCGTTTCCGCTCGCTCAAACTATGGATGATCCTGCGTTATTTCGGGCAAGAGGGACTGGCGGCGCGTATCCATGAACACATCCGGCTGGCGCAACTTTTCGCGCGGCGGGTAGACGAATCGCCCGATTTTGAACGTATGGCTCCCGCCCCGTTCAGCACCGTATGCTTTCGCGCCCATCCGCAGGGAATAGACGATGAGCAGAAACTGGAAGCCTTGAACGAGCGCATCATGAGTAACATCAACGAGGCTGGTCGTTTCTTCCTGTCGCATACAAAGCTGCATGGTCAATTTACCATGCGCGTTGCGATTGGTAATATGCGTACCACAGAACAACATTTGAGCGCGTTGTGGGATGATTTGCAAACGCTGCTTACACAGGAAGCGAACATATGAACACACATCCTGGCCTGAAAGATGGCCCAATTTATCTCGACTACAACGCCACGACGCCGGTTGACCCGGCAGTTGTCGAGGCCATGTTGCCCTACCTCTCTGCGCAGTTCGGCAACCCGTCCAGTTCGCATCGCTACGGGCATACGGCTCATGGCGCAGTTGACCAGGCGAGATTACAGGTTGCAAACTTACTCGGTTGCCAGCCGGACGAAATCATCTTTACAGGAGGCGGCTCGGAAAGCGATAACCTGGCGATTCGCGGTATCGCGCTGGCGAGAAAAGCGCGGGGCAACCATATCATCACGCAGGTCACGGAACATCCCGCCGTGTTGAACACCTGCCGCGCGCTTGAACGTTTGCACGGTTTCCGCGTGACTTATCTTCCAGTAGATGCCTACGGGCGCGTCAATCCCGACGACGTTGAAGCAGCGACAGGGGATTCGACCGTATTAATTAGCATAATGCACGCGAATAATGAGACCGGGACGTTACAGCCACTCCAAGAAATCGCGCGGATTGCGCACAGGCATGGAGCGCTATTGCATAGCGACGCGGCGCAGTCAGTGGGCAAAATCCCCACGCTTGTAAGCGAACTGGGCGTTGACCTGTTGACCATAGCGGGACACAAACTCTACGCGCCTAAAGGCATCGGCGCGTTGTATGTGCGGCGCGGGCTGCAACTTGAACCGATCATCTATGGCGGCGGTCAGGAGTCCGGGCGTCGAGCAGGTACGGAGAACGTGGCCTATATGGTGGCGTTAGGAACGGCCTGTCAGCTAGCATATACGCAACTGCCGCAAAGCCTGCCGCGTCTGCGCGACTTGCGAGATCGCTTGCAGAGCCGTCTTGAGCAGGAGTTGCCCGGTCGTATACATCTGAACGGGCATCCAGACCAGCGTCTCCCCAACACGCTTAATATAAGTGTCGCAGGAGTAATTGGCGAAGAGGTGCTGGCGGCCACACCGCAGATCGCCAGTTCCACCGGTTCGGCCTGCCACGAAGGGAACACCGACCCCTCGCCGGTACTGATGGCGATGGGCTACAGGCGCGAAGCAGCATTAGAAGCGCTGCGGCTCACGCTCGGTCGCTGGTCAACCGAGGAGGAAGTCGAGCGAGCCGCGAGATTGCTTTCCAGAAGTGTAGACGCTCTTTCCCATAAGCAGTAAAATAGAGAGTACGAAGATTCGCAACGGCGACTGGTTTAATTACAAACAGAGGTTATAAAGGAGCACGTTTGCCATGACCACCAGCGATTCGCGGAAGCATTTCCCGGCTCCCAACGCCATCGAACACCCGGAGCTTGTCGAATACCGGGCGGAGTTTCCCATTTTGCAGCGCAAAACCTATTTGAATAGCTGCTCGTTGGGCGCTCTCTCTACGCGCTCGATGCAGGGACTGGCAACGTTTATGGAGATGTGGAACGAATGGGGCGCGCACGCCTGGTATGAAATCTGGCTGGGAGAGATCGCTAAAGCCCGCGAGAAGTTCGCCTCGCTTATTGGGGCGCAACTCCACGAAGTCGCCATTGCTCCAAATGTTTCGAGCGCCCTCAGTTCTATTGCTACCGCGCTGGATTACAGCAAGCGCAACAAAGTCGTTCTCTCTGATATGGATTTCCCCACATTGGCCTACCAGTGGCTGGTCAAAGCGCGGCTGGGAGTCGAATGCCAGTTTGTCACCAGTCCTGATCGCATCTATACGCCGCCGGAACTCTTCGAGGACAAGGTGGATGACAAAACAGCGCTGGTGGCTACTTCGCGTGTCTTCTTCACCAGTGGTTATATTCAGGATGTGCGCGCGGTTGCCGATATCGCGCATAAGCATGGCGCGTATGTGCTGATCGACGATTACCAGGGAACGGGCCAGATTCCCATCGATGTAGTAGCGATGGACATCGATTTTCTGGTGACAGGCACGCTGAAATGGCTGATGGGCGGCCCCGGGCTGGCGCTGGTCTACATCCGCGAAGGACTGATACCACACCTGCTGCCAACCACAAGCGGTTGGTTCGGACACCGCGAGCAATTTCAGTTCAAGACGCGCGAGTTTGAGTTCCGCGACGATGCCGCCAGGATCGAGATGGGTACGCCTGCTGTGCCAACCATTTACACGGCTAATGGTGGGATGGACATTATTCAAGAGATCAGCGTGGAGCGTATCTGCGAGCGCACGCGCTACCTGACCAACGACCTGATCGCACGGGCGCGCGAAAAAGGCTGGACGGTTCACGCGCCCCAGGAGCCAGAACGCCGCAGTTCCATCGTCATGCTCGAACTCGAACGCCCCAATGAGATCGTTAAAGGGCTGGTGGCTCGCAACATCGTCACCGACTATCGCCCCGGTCTACTGCGCGTCTCACCCTATTTTTACAATACCATCGAAGAAAATGCTATTATCATCGATGCCATCTCGGAAATACTCGCAAGCAGAAAATGAGGAGTTACCATCGAAAGGAAGGATTTTATGCTCTGTCCCGAATGCCGGGCAAATTGCTCACCAGAAGATGATTTTTGTCGCCGTTGTGGAGCCGATCTATCTATTCCATCTACCAGCCTGGTGCCGTTTACATCCAATCTTCCCACCATCGCGCAACACCCGCAATTGCCACGCCTGGCAGCAGGAGTAGGCGCGCTGGCGGTCGGCTTTGGCCTGGAATTATTGCGGCGCAACCTGCTGGCACGTCTGGAAAAGCCGGTTCGCTCCACCTCGAAGGCTTTGACACCTCAGACAATCATAGGATTAAAGGATGCTTTCGCGCAACAACAGGCCAGAACTATCAAACCGCCAAAGGGATATGTGATAGAAGAAACCGCGATCTATATTAATCGTGTCATACGACGCGCAAAATAGGCCGGGTAAAGTAAGCGTGTAGAGAAGAAAAGCGATGGCATTATTATTACGTGAAGAAGATGTGCACGCCGTATTGACCATAACCGATACGATCAGGGCAGTCGAAGAGGCTTTCGTCGCGCTGGCTCAAGATCAGGCTACCAATCGCCCGCGTATCCGTATGCTTGAGGAACAGGGCGTGATGCATCTACTGGCGGCGTCGATTCCTCCGATGGGGGTAATGGGCTATAAAACCTATACGGTCTTTCGCTCCGGTATGCGCTTTGTGGTCATGCTCTTTAGCACACACAACGGTCATCTACTCTCCGTTATTGAGGCAGAGTGGCTGGGGAGTATGCGTACAGGCGCGACCAGCGCCATCGCCACCAACTACCTGGCGCGTCCAGAATCAGCGGTCGTCGGTCTGATGGGAGCGGGGCAGCAGGCTATGTTGCAACTGCTGGGGATTTGTGCGGTGCGCCATATTTCTATGGTAAACGTCTACAGTCGTCGCTTGCCTGAATGCGAGAAGTTCTGCGAAAGGATGTCGCATGGCCTGAAAATTCCGGTACGACCTGTAGCCAGTCCGCGCGAGGCTGTCGAGGAAGCTGATATTGTGATTACCGCTACATCGTCGTCAACACCCGTTTTCCCCGGTGACTGGTTAAAAGCGGGCTGTCATATTAATGCCATCGGCTCCAACTGGGCCAGCCGCCGCGAACTCGACCTGGCAACCCTGCAACGCTGCGATCGCATCGTCACCGATTCGTGCGAGCAGGCCAGAATGGAAGCCGGAGATCTCATTATACCGGCAGACGAGGGGTTGTTCGACTGGAACGATGTGCATGAACTCTCAGATCTGATAGAGGGAAATATTCCCCAACGCCAATCAGCCGGGGAGATCACTCTCTACAAAGGGGTTGGCATTGCGCTTGAAGACATCGCTACTGCCAGCCTGGTATACCGGCTGGCACGCGAACGCGGTCTAGGTACAGAATTGAATCTCTTATCGTAGGATATGCATCATGCAAAAAGCACGTCTCTCTAACATTCCGCGCCGACTCTGGTTGTTATCATCGCTGCTTCTCATCCTGTCAGCCTGCGCGCCAACTGTTGGCATCTTCTCCTCGACCACCTGGCAGGCATCCATGTTGCAGCATGAACATATCCGCTCAATCGCGGTCGATCCGAATAACCCGCAAAATATTTATGCCGGGGACGCGCAAGATGGCGTTTTTGTTAGCTCCGACGGCGGAATTACCTGGAAGCAGCAACAGCATGGGCTGCCGCCAGCCACCACTATTCACGCGCTTGTCTTCGACGATCCCGGTAAAAAGTTGTTTGCGGCAAGCGATGCGGGCGTTTATGTCAGCGCCGATGGCGCGAAAAGTTGGGCAAAAGTCGGCGGTCTGCCACAGGACAGCTATACCGCGATTGCCTTCGATCTCAAGAAGGCGCAAAGCATCTATGTTGGAAGCGCCCAACATGGTATCTTCGCCAGCCAGAATAGCGGCGCGACCTGGGCAGCCATGAATAGCGGATTGCCCACCAGCCTCGCCATTAACGGGCTAGCCTTTGACTCGGAAGCTCACCAGTTGTGGGCCGCCACGAACGCGGGTATTTATCTTTCGCCGGATGGCGGCGCGAGCTGGCAGGCTTTGAATAATGGGCTGCCTGCCGCTATCAACGTCTATACGGTATTGCCTGCATCCATTGATGGTGGCGCGGAGGGATTGATCTTTGCGGGGACAGATAAGGGATTCTATCTCTCGCAAGACTCCGCGGCGCACTGGCAAACCAGCCAGGCTCCGCTTACCCGTATTAGCATTTATGATGTCCTCGTCGATTATCACACCGTAACGACAGTTTATATCGCAACCAGTACTGTGGGAATATTGCGCAGCCTTGATAGCGGAGAAAACTGGGGAGGGTTTGCGTCTGGTCTGCCAACCCATCAGCCGGTGTATGCGATGACGATGGGTACGACAAATTACAATCAACTGCTGGTTGCCAGCAATAATATTTATCTCTACCCCGGCACAAGCAGCATCTTCGATCCTACTCGCCTGCTCCCGTTACTCTTAGTAATAGCGCTCTTCTACTTTCTGATCCGGTTCAGTATGCGGCGTCGCAAATCATCTCGCGCGGCACCCAGACCGGAAAGCGCCATCGAGCCAGAAGATGCGCATGAACACACACCATCTACCGGTGAAACGGATAAACTCCCGGTAAACAGCGAGGAGAGAAGTGACAAAAGCCAACAAAATGAATAGGCTCATGGGACGATTATTTAACGAGTATGTTCCTCTTCCATGAGCCAGTGCAGAACAGCCCGAATATTGTTTTCATGCCCCTGCTCATAGAAAGTGCGATCAACCTTATCGTTGTCGCCCGCGATTACTTCATCAAACGGGTAATCGATCAGCGCCGAACCATGTTCAAGCTCACTCTCTGTTGGCTGGTGTTTCCGCAAAAGCAGCCGCGAACGGCGTTCAATTTCGCGCACATAATGAAGATTGGCAGCAACCAGTTGCGGGCTAGTCGATTTTCCGTGCGAGCAGAGTACGCGCTCAGGTTGCAGGGCGACTAGTTTTTCTAGCGTGGTAGACATATCTGGCACACAGAGCCGGTCGTCCATGAGCGGCAGAGGTTTTTCCACGGCGTCAAAGGCCAGCAACAGGCGCAATTCTGGAATCCAGGCGACAATCTGATCTGGATGATGCCCCGCAGCCGACTTCAGTTCAATGGTCAAATCACCACCGTGAATAACCATACTTTCAGCAAATGTGATGGTGGGTGGTACCAGCCGCACATCACGAAAAAGGGCGTATTTTTGCTGGAATTCCGCCAGGTCTTCTGCCGCTTCTTGTGATTGCAGCCGTGTCAGGCAATAGTCGTGGGCCAGGATAGGCGCGCTATGCTCGCCCGTGAAGTAGGCATTGCCCCAGGCGTGATCCCAGTCAGCATGACTATCGACACATAACACGGCGCGCCCCGCCAGGTCACTCTCCACAAAGCCCATCATGGCCGCCACATCCGCCGGACAAAGCATGGTATCCAGTACTACAACATACCGCTCGGTAATAATTACATAAGCATCGACTTCCAGACCTTCGTAGTCGCCTGTCGCTTCGAAGACGCGGCGAAACACGCGCACCCGTTCGTCGCCACTCATACCAGGCACAGGGAAAAGTTGCGTTTCAGACATTGACTTTCTCTTTCTCTATCAGTGATGAGCAGCGCCAATATAGGCGACTACCAGGTACAATACGAACAGCAAAATGCATAGCAGCAGAAACGTGCCGTAGCAGGTCAATGTCCAGGCGCGGCGCGTGTTCAGCGCTTGCCGCAACTGCTCTTCCATATCGGGCGGATCAAACTGCATATCGGGGCAAAACTCGCGGATGTGGGGCAACATAGCACGAAAATCACGCGCATTGGTCATGCCCTCCGCCAGTATCAAAGTCGTATCATCATCAAGGTCCGCCATCAAGACTAATTTGGCTGGATTCGGATCGCCCGGCACTAATATCAATCTCCTGATCGCTTCCAGGCGCAGGCGCGTCTCTTGATCTTCCTCAGCACCGGTCACAACCAGTTCATCGGCATACAGTCGTAGCTCCTTGCCTATGCCAAAGCGCACAACCTTCACAGGACCTTTATAAACATCTTGTTCTTCGCTCATAAGTTACTCAATTTGTTCTTTCAGATTTTCCGGTTTCGGACGCTATAAATTGTACAGCATCTGGGCTTTCGCGTCGAGAGCTTGACCGTATGAGACATAGACACTAAAAAAGTGAAGTTCCCTTGACAAAGAGCAAAACACAACATAGAATTGTGTCATTGTACATGAGAGAGCGAACAAGCAAGGAGCGCAGTGGATTGTTATGGCTCGCGTTGGCCTATTAGAAGATAATCCTGTCATAGCCAGACTTACTGCCACTATGCTGATTTATACAGGGCATCAAGTCACCATCTATGAGCATCCGCAGGAATGTTTGACAGCCCTGTCATTGACGAGTAAGCGCACGGTGCCATCGTCTTCTCATTTGCCCGGCACGGAAATTATGCTGCCCGTCGAACTGCTGATCCTCGATCTGCATCTCCCGGACATCGGCGGCTTTCAGATACTTGAACTTCTCCAGAACAACTATCATACCCGCTCCTTACCTCTGATATTCTGCACAGCAGCGACCGCGCACGAGATTGATTATGCGCTGCGACTCGCTCCCCAGGCTTACCTGATCGAAAAACCATTCAAAATGGAGGCGCTGTTGTCCGCCGTCTCCAACATTTTGCAGGCGCAATAAGCACAGCACAGATATTGCTTTTTGTGATACAATGAGTGTCAATCTCATTGAGCCGTTGCCTCGCACGCGCGAAACACTGAGTGGGTTCTACAGGAAAGTGCTAGACCAATTATGACAATAGAGGATAAGGACGCACAGGCGTTAGATGCCTACTCAAGCGCCGTTACCGGCGCGGCAGAACGAGTGGGACCTGCGGTCGTGCGTATTGATATAGAGCGCGAGGGCGGACGCATTGCGAGAGTTTTCGGCGGGGGCTTAGGCTCCGGTTTCATCTTCGCTTCGGATGGTCAGATTCTCACCAACGCCCATGTTGTGGCTCATGCGCGGCACATTCGCGTCACGCTCGCGGATGGCCGCACCTTCAATGCCGGACTGATCGGCAGCGAACCGGAGGTCGATGTTGCCGTGTTGCGCGTCGGCGCGGATCGCCTGCCAGTCGCGGAACTGGGCCGTTTACCGCTGAAGGTGGGTCAACTGGTTATCGCCGTTGGCAACCCCTACGGGCTGAACTGGACCGTTACCGCCGGAGTAGTCAGCGCCCTGGGCCGTACCCTGGAAGCGCCGGGCATTCGCAAGATGACCAATCTGATCCAGACGGATACCTCCATTAATCCGGGCAATTCGGGCGGTCCCCTGGTTGATAGTCAGGGGCGCGTGGTGGGCATCACTACCGCTATGATGCCGATGGCCCAGGGACTCGGCTTCTCCATTCCCCTGGATACCATGAAATCAGCCATCGCGCGCATCAACAAGCGACGCGAAGCGCCATCGAGTGGAGTCACGCTTGGGGTCGGAGGAATGCGCGTCAAACTTGATGACGCGCTGCGGCGCAATCTCAATCTCTCGCAGCAGCACGGCATGGAACTACTCGAAATCAGGCATGATGGCCCGGCGGACAGGGCAGAACTGAAGCACCTGGATATCATCATCGCGGCTGCCAACGAACCCGTCACTGAACCGCAGGACTTGCAGCGCGTGGTGCGCCGCTATCGCGCCGGAGAGAAGATACCGGTCAGCTTCTTGCGAGGAGGAAAACAGCGCAAAGTAACGGTGATTCTCTAAAATTTACCTGCTGCATGTGTTTCTCCTGAAACAACTTAAACATCGCCAGCGCATTTTGAAATTTCCCTGAAGTTACGTCTATCATGGTGGAAGATGAAAACCATGAGCGGGCATGACGCCCGAAAAGGGAAAGACAAATGGAACCCATTCTGGTTGCGCTGGTGGCCCTGTTCGTAGCTATCGTGTTAATTATCGGTGGCACACGTTTCAGCTTGTACCTTTTCTTGCTGAACGCTGAGGGTACTCGTCGTTTCACACAGCGTATGCCTGTCACTGAGGAACGGATGCCGCAAGATATTGAGTATCGCGTAGAGCGTCAGATGTATTACGAAAATGCAGACATAAGCAGCAGCGCGCGTTTCGCGCGGAACAGCCTGCTAGTAATCGCGCTGATCCTGCTGCTGGGGATCGTAGCAACCGTCTCCGTCGTGGCGGGGCTGTTCCATTAAACAAAGGAACCGCTCACATCGATTCTCTGGCCTGCCGTTGTAAAGCGGCAGGCCAATATTTTATCAATCAATAGCCGCCACCTAACTTCCGGTGATCCCATGAAGCTATCTCTACGGGTTCAACAAAGATCACCACTCGTTTAGGAGCCTGAGCCGCGACCAACTGGCGTGTATTGTCATTCAAGGGACCGGTGTAACGCTCAAAAATGACCTCGCCTATGCGCTGGACAGCCTCGGTGTCGTCGTTGATGCTTGCCCGCCCTTTAATCTGGACGCCCCGCAGTTCGTTATAGCGCACACCGGTCTCTACCAGACAGGTAAGCCTGTCATCGCGCCGCAGGTTGACCGCCTTTTGCGATTTAGCGTATGTCCAGAAAGCGATCTGATCATTGATTAACACATACCACATCGCTACCAGGTGCGGCCATCCATCATGATCGATAGTGGCTACTTGAAGGATACGCTGCTCTTGAAGAAATGCGCGTATTTCTTCGTCGCCCATACGGATCAGGTCTCGCCGGCTCATGTATTCCCTCCGTTATCATTTCTCTCTATTCGATGTGAGGTGGCAATACGCTTAGTATCGCTTATAGCCGCCGCGTTGGCAAGCGCGAGCATGTGCGCTTGATGTCGAAGTGTCACTCTGAGCGCAGCGAAGAGCCTGTCTCGCCTTTCGTTTTCTTGCAATCACTTCACAATAATAGTCGCCGTCATGAACGGGTGAATACTACAGTGATAGGCAAAGGTGCCAGCCTGGGTAAACTTGAAACTAAAGGATGCGCCCGGAGAGATCGTTCCGCTACCAAAGGCCCCGTTATCGCTGGTCACGGTATGAGGAGCGCCGGTATTATTCTTCCACACAACGGTGGTACCGACCGTGATATTCAGTGTCTGCGGGCTGAAAGCAAAAGTGCCACTGGTAATAATCGCCACATTCACAGTAGTTGGTGGAGGTGGTGGCGTCGGTGTTGGAGTAGGCGGCTTAGGCGTTGGCGACGGACTCGGTTTAGGAGCGGGTGTCGGCGTTGCTCGTGTTGGTACCGGAGTAGGCGTTGTCCTGGTCGGCGTTGGAGCGGGATTCGTTCTCGTAGCTGTCGGACTCGGCTGAGATGTGGATGTCGCGCCGGGTTGTGTCGATGTTGGCGAGGGTGAATCATTGGTCGCACCAACATTAAGCGTACTGGTACTCGTCGGCGAAGGCGCGTTCGTCGCTGGGCTGCTTCCACCACAACCTGCCAATACTAAGAGAAGAGCAACCACCAGAATGCCCCACGAGGCTCTGCGGGATGGCAAATACTTATTCTTCATTACGGGTAACATTTCTTCCCGGCTAGCTCACCGGGAAAGATGAGAGAAATTTCCGGGCGGACTCATCTATTGTCCAATACGAGCATGTGTTACAGTAAAGAAAGATCTCTTTTTCAAGGAGCAAACATCATGAGTAATATCTACCTGATTCGTCATGCGCAACAGATTGAAGATTTCGTACCGATAGATAACTGGCTATATGAAGTTCCTCTAGCACCGATAGGAATCACTCAGGCAGAGCATTTGCGCGACCGCCTGGCAGCCACCCATGAAATTCAGGCCGATGTCTTGATCTCCAGCCCGTTATTACGAGCCAGAACTACCGCAGAAATCATTGCTCCCGCGCTCGGTCTCCCTGTGATGCTGGATGATGATTTCCAGGAATTTCGTACCGGCAATCGCGTAGGTATAGCGGATAAGGATATAGATGAAGCTTTCAGTTTCGTCGATTTTGAACACGAACCGCTGCGCATAGTCGCTCCTGGTGGCGAGAGCTGGCAACAATTCACCACGCGCATCTCTGGCGCATTTGATAGAATCGCCCACGACTATGATGGAAAAACCGCCGTAATTGTCACCCATGATGGTGTCATATGCGCTTCATTCCTCTACTTTTTGGGCCTGCCATCATTGAAATTCGTGAAAGGTTTGATTCGCCTGCTTTCGGCCAATTTTATACCAATACGACTTCTATCACTAACTGGTACAAAAGTCTTTTCAGCGACTTACAGCCACAGGAACCAGCCTGGACGCTGGTGCGCTACAATGACGATGTTCACCTGTACGATATTGGGTCTGAAGTACGCATTAACTGGAATACCATCTCACCTTTATTCGCGGGAGGATCAGGAAAAAGACCTGTGCGAATAATTAACGGGTAATTCATGAGAGCAAAGCTTCCTCATATTCTCCAACCACCTCAAAGCCTAAACGCCTATAACTGGCGATGGCCGCGACATTATCGGCCTTCACATTCAGCCCGATATGTTCAACTGAGCGCAATAATTCCTGGCAAAGCCTGGCACATACCGCTGTTCCAAGCCCTTTTCCTCGATGGGCGGGATGCGTGGTCACATTACCAACGACACCGACGCTGTAGCGTGGTGAATAGACATGCACACCAGCCACACTGACCAGCGCGTTATCATGCTTGATGCCATAAAAATGACCCGTTTCTAGCATTCGTGGGTCAAAAGAATTGCCGGGATAGCTGGCGCGGTACAAAGCCTCTAACTCGTCCAGATCATCGCCCGCCAACGGCATCGTCTTAGATACATTGACTGCTTCCAGGCGCGATGTATCCGCTAACGCCATCTTGTAGTGCAAACCGTGAGAATCCACACGATAATGCGTCGCCAGCATTGTTGACAAATCTCCGCTGAGGTGTGCGTAGAAACGCGGCGGGAGCAATGCCATGCTAGATTGCAACAAATCGCGCAGCGCGGACATGTTTTCGCTGATCGCCAGCAGTACCGGGGGATTTATGGCACTGTAGAGCAAAAACAACGATTGTACCTGTCCCGCCTCTTTAAGAGCGTACCACGTTGTATGTTGCCAGAAAAAGTCGTCAAGGTCGCCCAGTTCATACAGGTGAATGAGCGCATTCTGACGTAGAAAGCGCTCAATTTCATCCTTATCATGCAGGCTAACGATTTGCATAATGCTCCACCATTCCGCGTTTTATGCGGTTAATTCGACGACGCCAATGATATGGCCTTTGACGAGCGGCATTCCTTTTCTGGCGCGTGGAAACATCTTGATCTCGGACGCTTTCACAACGTTCGCCTGTTCGCTACCATCACCATTGGTGATAATCAAGAAATGCTGGCGTTCGTTGATGATAGTAGCAACCGTTACTTTGTCTTTGCCAACCAGTTCAGTTGTCACCACGCCGCCGGTAGCGCGACCCTTCGCCGGATATTGACCCAGAGGAACCTTCTTCGCCACGCCGCTTTCGGTCAGCACAAACAGGCTTAACGGGTTGTTGGCGGTATTCTCTTCCTCGTTATCAAGGTAGCTGGCGCTGACTACCTTCGCGTTGGGAGCGAGCGCTATGCAAGCGACGCCCTGGCCGACACGTCCCTGCGCGCGTAGGTTCTCATCGCTGAAACGCAGCGTCTGCGCATTGTCTGTCGTCACAAAGTACTCGCCTTGCCCGCGCGAGATGAGCGCGGCAACAACCGTATCGCCCTCTGCCAGCTTCATGTCTTGCACACCATCGGTGTCCGCCAATTTGTAGTCGCTCAAGGGCGATTTTTTGACTTTGCCCAGTTTGCTGAATGTGACAAGGTAACGGTCTTCGTCGAATGACTCTAATGGCAACAAAGTTAGAACTTCTTCGCCCTGGGCCAGCGAAAGCACTTTGCGCATGGGTTCACCTTTGGCTGAACGAGTTCCCTGCGGGATGCGATGGGCCGCGATCTGGAACACACGCCCGCTGGAGCAGACACACACTATATAATCCTGCGACGTTGACAGCACGACCTGGCGCAGTTGTTCATCGCCGCGCGCGGGTGTATAAGCAGCGTCACCATTCTTGCCTTTAGGCGTATAAGCATCGGCAGGCAGCGACTTGATCGCTCCTGAGCGCGTGTATGCAAGCGCCATTGGTTCGCGTTCGTGCAGGCTGGCAACCTGGGTAACGGGCGCGTTAGCCTGTCCTTCGATTTCTATAATGGTGCGCCGCTCATCGCCAAACTGCTTGATGAGTTGCTGCATCTCTCTCTTGAGCAGAGCAATCAGGGCGTCACGGTTTGCCAGAAGATACTCCAATTCGGCAATGCGAGCCTGGAGTTCCTCTTTTTCTCTGGCATATTTGCTGGCATCCAGGCGCGTCACCTGGGCCAGCGTCATAGAGGCGATGACCTCCGATTGCGCAGGGGTCAGTTTATAGGTTGCCTCAATCTTTTTACGCGCCTCGGCGCGGTCTTCAGCCTGCTGGAAGATCTTCACAATCCGGTCGGCATGGGTTGCGCCGATAATCAGGCCCTCCACGACGTGCAAGCGTTCACGAGCTTTGCGTAAATCAAACTGGGAGCGGCGCGTGATGACATCCACCTGGTGCGCGTTCCAGTAGTTGAGCAGTTCGAGCATCCCAACCTGTTTGGGATGGCGCGCGGCCTGCATCGGTTCGCCGAACAAATAGACCATCTGAAACGACTGGGCGATCTGCAAGTCCGTTTCGTTGAAAAGCTGCGAGAGCGTTTGCGCGGCATCGGCGTCTTTGCGCAGTTCCAGCACGATGCGCGTTCCCTTTTCGGTATCGCTCTCGTCGCGCATGTCGGGCATCAAACCTTCGAGCTTACGCGCGTTGATCGCTTTGACTATCGACGCTTTGACTTTATCGCGGCCTATGGGCGGTATTTGCGTTACTACCAGCGAACGGCTACGCGGCGTCTCCTCCAGGCGCACCTCGGCTCGCACGATGATACGTCCTTTACCCGTTGACAGGTAATCTTTAATGCCCTCGACGCCCATGATGCGCCCCCCCTGGCAGAAATCTGGTCCCTGTATGTAGGTCATCAATTGTTCGAGGCTCATGGTTGGACGGTCTAACAGCGCAATACAGGCGCGTAGCACTTCGGTCAGGTTATGCGGCGGGATGTTGGTCGAAAGACCAACCGCGATACCGCTCGATGGATTGACGACGGGCGGGATTCTGCCAGGCAGGTAATCGGGTTCCTGCACCTTTGGGTCCTGTTTATAAGTGGGATGCAGGGGTACGGTTTCACGTTCCATATCGGCCATCAATGCTTCGGCCAGGGGCGAGAGACGCATTTCGGTATAGCGATAGGCAGCAGGCGCGTCGCCATCCTCGCTGCCCATATTGCCCTGCCCTTCAATCAACGGGTAACGCAGCGTAAAGGGCTGAGCCAGGCGCACGGCAGCATCGTAGACCGAGGCATCGCCATGTGGGTGATAATTGCCCAGAATGAGACCCACCACTTCCGCGCTCTTCACCGTTGTACGCGTGGAGAGAAAACGCGCGTTACGCATTCCGGCCAGAATGCGCCTCTGTACCGGTTTCAGGCCATCGCGCGCGTCTGGCAACGCTCGATCTGTGACAACTGAAAGACCATAGGTAGCAAAAGCCTGCGAGATGATAACGGAAAACTCTTCTTCGCGGATCGTGCCGTTTTCCGTCGAAGTTTCGATGTTTCGAGCCATGATTTATACGTCCAATTCCTTGATCTTACGCGCATGTTCCGCCAGGAAAACACGACGGGCTTCAGCGTTTTCGTCTTCCATCAACTGACCGACCAGCCGGGCTGCCAGCACGCCATCTTCCATCGTGACGCGCTTGAGGGTGCGACGCGCCGGCTCGAACATAGTTTCGCGCAATTCTCGCGCGTTCATCTCGCCCAGACCCTTGAAGCGTTTGAATTCTAAATCCTGCGCATCCGGGCGTGTTTTCAGGAATTGCAGGCGCGCCTCGTCGTCCAGCAGCCAGGTCAACTTACCCTTATACTTGACAGAGTACAGCGGTGGGCAGGCAATGAAGACATGCCCACGTTCAATCAGATCGCTGAACTCCTGATAGAAAAGCGTCAGTAAGAGACACTGAATATGCAGGCCATCCACATCAGCATCAGTAGCGATAATCACGCGATGGAACTTTAGCCGCGCAATGTCAAAGGAGTCGCGCGTGCCGGTTCCCAGCACGTTGATGATGGTGCGTATCTCCTCATTTTCGACGATACGTTTCAAATCAGCTTTAGCAACGTTGAGCGGCTTGCCTTTGAGCTTCAAGACGGCCTGGAAATCGGAGAAACGCCCCTGACCCGCGCTGCCTCCGGCTGAGTCTCCTTCGACGATGAACAGTTCAGCACGCGAGGGATCGTTGGTGTTGCAGCGCAGGAACTTCTTCGAGAGCGACGTATCGATCAACTCGCCATTTTTCTTGTTGCCCGCGCGCGCCAGTTCCTCCACCAGTTGCGCCTCATTGCGAGCTTTCTGCATTTGCTGGATGCGTTTGAGCCAATCTTTTCCGGCGGCGGTGTTGCGCTCAAACCACTCTTTCAGACCCTCGTCAACGACGGAGCGCACGATGCCTTCGACCGGCGCGTTGTTCAAGCGATCTTTGGTCTGCCCCTGGAACTGGGGATTGACGAGCTTCACCGAGATCACCACGTTCAGCCCCTGCTGGATGACCTCCGGCTTGAAGCCGTCTTTCTCGCGGCTCTTAATGACGCCCAATTTCAGCGCGTAATCGTTGACTACTTTGGTCAGCGCGGCCTTGAAGCCTGTCTCATGCACACCGCCATCGCGCGTGCGCACGGCATTGGCGTAGCTGTACATGGTGATCTTGTAGCCGCTGGTGGGCTGTAGCGCGACTTCAACCTGCACCATATCTTTGTCTTTGGCAATGCCAATCACCTGTTTGAAGAGCGGCGAGTTGGTGCCGGTCGCCAGTTCGCGCGCATAGTCCGGCAGGCCCTCGCGCGAGTAATAGACGCGCTGTACCTGCTGTTCAGCATCATCATCCCAGGCGTCCAGGTGAAAGGTCACGCCGCGATTGAGATAGGCCGAGGCTTTCAGGCGGCTTTCGATGGCTTCGAGCGAATAGTAGGCATCGGCATCAAAAATGCTGCGGTCATATAACCAGCGCAGGCGTGTGCCATGCAGCTTCGGATCGCATAACAGCACTTCATACGGCAGAGCTGTGCCGTGACGGAAAATTTGCCGGAACTCCTGCCCATCTTTCCAGATGGTCACTTCCAGCTTTTCAGAGAGGGCGTTAATGATGGTCGAACCCACGCCGTGCAGCCCGCCCGCCGTCTTATATACACCCTCTTCAAATTTCCCGCCAGAATGCGGCACTGTGAAGATGACCGTCGCGGCTGGCAAATATTCGCCCTGGTAGAGCATCATATCGAATGGCATCCCGCGCGCCTCGTCGCGCACCGTCACCCAGCCATCGCGGTCGATGCTCACCCAGATGTTTTTGCCATACCCGGCCACTGCCTCATCAACAGCGTTATCCAGCGCTTCCCAGATCAGGTGCAACAAACCTGATGTAGATGTAGAGCCGATATACATACCCGGACGATGCCGGATAGCCGCGATACCCTCAAGCACCTGAATGTCCGCGGCTGAGTAATTTGTATGAGATGTTTTCTTTGCTTTTCCCAGAGGTTTAACATTACTAGTAGTATTTGTGGGCGCAGTTTCTTTCTTCGCCGTGCTTTCCTTTTCTTCATTAGATCTCTTCGCGTTGGCAGTAAATAACGAGAGTTGACCATTCAACTCCACATCTTCTTGCGTTAGCGGGGATAATTTGGCAGACCGTGCCATACTCCTGATTCCTCTCTTCACTGGCTATTTGTGTGCTTTCAGCATACATTGTTCTATTCTTCCTGTCAATAGGAAAATTGGTCATGCGTTCTATTTTCTTCTGATACGTGGTCTGTATCACCGTTATCATTAACTTCATCAGAATACGTTTCTGACGCAAGCTGAGTTCTAACAGACCATTTGATGACAATGGAAAAAGCGAACATGGTGTCATGTTCTGCCGGTGAAACGGAGGTATTATGAAAACTGGTAAAGCATAATAAGTGCAAATCAATACATATTGATAGTTCATATCATTTTTTGATACTCATTTTCAAAAACATACATACATAAACGTGGCGGAGAGAAAATCAAGTGAAATACCTATGGTAAATTTTTGCCTGATGTGCTATTCTTAATTAGGAAATTTTTTTGTTTAAAAAACCTGCTGTAAATGGCTTGCTGATAATTTAGCGAAAATGCCAGTGTAAAAACGTTAGTTACCTGTGCAACCAGACGCGCAAGCGTTCGTATATATGATACCCATTTGTATTTTCTTTCTATTGTTCGTCACCAGAAATACTTTATTTTTCATAAATACTTGCAGGTAACACAACAATTTGATAGATGAATATCTATCCATAAGGAAGGTTTTTTGAACAATGCCACGTCCGTTAAAAGTCGTTTCCCCGGATACCCTGGGCGGAAGAATCCGGGCTGCCCGCCAGGCTCAGGGTCTTTCGCTAGCCGAGGTAGCCGGCAAAGAATATAGTACCAGTCTCATTTCACAAATCGAGCGCAATAAAATAGAGCCGTCGGCGGAAAGTTTGAAGTACCTCGCCAATCGGTTGCATTTGCCTTTGGAGGAATTAGCACATTTAGCGCAACAACATCGTGATACAGAGGCCGAAAGCCACCTGTATCAGCAGATCGAAGAGAAGCGCGTCCTTGCTGCCCAACTTCTGGAGGCCAATCACCCTTTGCGCGCGCTTGAACAATTGCAAAATCTGCCATTGACGCATCTATCGGTAACATTACGCTGGCGTATTAGCGCGTTAAGAGGTCAGTGTTACTTCGCCATGCGTGAGTTCCTGGCGGCTCAACAGGAGTTTCGCTCAGCATTTTCGATGTTGCCCGATTACGTTCCACCCGATCAGTATATGGAGGCGCTCCTGCTGCGGCTGCACCTGGCGGCGGCTTCAAGGGAACTGGGTCAGTACGAAGTAGCCTACAGGCAGTTTCAGGATGCGCGCGTTTATATGAACACGGCGACGCCCCTGCGCTACGTTGCCGAAGCTCACTGGGGTATCTCGCTCGTACTTTATGAACAGGCTTATAAGCTCTTGAATGATGCAGGGAACGGCAATCGGCACGATCAAGAGGCGAAAAAAGCATTTCTGTCGCTGATGCAGCAATCTCTAAGTTTTGCTGAGAATGCCTGTACCCTCTATAACTCCATCAGCGAACTATTGCGCGGCGCATTGATGAATTGCCAGATCGCATTGATAGAACAGGCCACAGAAAATCTCGACGCCGCCCGAACACGCCTCCAAAAGGTGCTAAATGAATGGTCTCCCACACTCGATGAAAGCGAGCAGGACAGGCCAGCAGACATCGCGGAAAAGATCAAACGCTATACCCGTAAAGAGCGAGCGAACGTCGTCTCGGCTGCCGCGTGCTACCTGGCAAGCGTCGAATTTGACGCCAAACACTGTAATACCGCCCTCGATTATATTGATATAGCCCTGAAAGCAGGGGAAGAGAGTTATATCGTGCGGCGCGCCGATGCCTACATGACCAAAGGGCAAATCCTGGCGGCGGGCAACCATCCAGAGGCCATCGATGCTTTCAGACAGGCTCTGACTGAGCTGGAACATACAGATCGCCGGGGCGCGAAAATCCGCGTTCACCGGATGCTTGGCGCGTACCTTATTAAGCATGGAGATGATCGAGCGGGTAACGTCGAATTAGATAAAGCATTGCGTCTCGCCAATGTGCCATCGCAGCATCAAGCGACGCCCGATGAAGAGGAAAGCATCTCTAAAGAGTAAACTTTACGAAGACTGATTTTTCATGAGCAACTGATATGCGGCAATGATGCGCTGCATCTCGCGTTGGTCTCCACCCCTATCGGGGTGGTATTTCTTGGCGAGTTCACGATAGCGGCGCTTAATCTGCTGATTGGTAGCATCGGGGGGTAGGTCCAGCACGGTCAGCGCCTGCTGGCGTTCCACTATTGGTCGTACCGGATTGGCGCGACTGCCCCACAGGGCTTTCGCGCTCAGTCGTATGATATCCCAGAGCAGCGACGCAATACTGGGTGGTTTCGGTGGTGGTTTTGAACTCATGAACAGTCACGATAATTTTGCATAGGCTTCACGTATATTTAGTCGCTCGACGATCTCACTGGCTTTGCCCGGTAGAAAAAGTCCTTCAGCCAGCACAGCAGCACCCAGCGCGTATTCAAAACCGGGAATATCGGCCTCACCGGAGGGAAACAGGTACACCGAGTGGCTTTCGGCAAAATGGTCGATGAAAGCATCTTGATAATCCCCCAGCGCGACAATATCTTCAACATGATGTACCGCCATCAATCCGGCTATATCCTGCGTCAGCCCTTCCCATAACGCGCGTTCGTATGCCTCCTGCATTAGCGCACCATCCGCATGTGAAACGATCTCTTTTGCCATACTATTGACAATACAGCCATCTTCTAATGCCTGGATACTCTTAAACTGGCCGTTTACCTGAACACAAAACAATTGCATCTCAGGCCATGTCGCCTCTCGCTCTCTCAAACGAGAGAGAAGCGCGGCAACAACGCACACATCATTTGAACTTCCCGGCGATAGACGCGCGACTTTCCTGTGCAATGGAATGGCAGGCAAGTAGCGCGGCGAAGGCACAAGATAACTATGCAAATTGATACGTTTGATGGCTATAAGAAATTCGCTGGCTTCCGCAATTGTCCAATCGTTGAAAGGGAAGGCCAGGAGAGATTCCCATTGCCGCGCCGTCGAATCACTTAACGCCAGAAAAGGCGTTTCGCAGGCAAGCGAAATGGCGAGGGTCAGTTCGGGATAGCGGGCGCAGGTTTGTTCCAGATAGGACAGGGTCTTCTTCGCATCTTCAAAAGCGTGTTGTTCAACGAACTGCCCTTGTTCCATCATACACGTTTTCCACGCATTCCCATGCCGAACAACACCAATACTGAGAGACATCTGTACAATTCCTTCTTTTTATCCTTCTTTTTGCGACTTTATTATATCACTTCGTTATACATGGCTAAAGAAAGGCCGAGTTTGTAGCTAAAAGTCCCTTGAGCTTGACGTAAAGCATACTCATCTGCTACACTCTGTGCAAGAGAAAACACAGGCTCTCAGTTCCACTTAGCGTTTTATGCGACTTGTTGACGTTGGCTAGTGTGCTTTCTCCAGTGATACCTCCACTTCTACTTAACAAATGTAAATCACCACCTGGCTTAGTGCATGGGAACTTCTCGTACCGCCGGTACAATTTTACGTGCGAGCAAGCTATAACGAGGTCTAGATTATGTCAGCCGACCAACATGCGGTCCCCCATACCGATGAGCATACTCGCCTGCAAAATGCGCTGCGCGAAAGCGAGATACTGCGCGAGCTGGCAGAACTGCTCGCATCATCGCTTGACCTTGACCATATTTTGCGGGTGCTGGTACAACGCACGACCGAGGTCTGCGGAGTTGAACGCTGCACGGTGTGGCTGCTGGAGGATGCGCGTGGCACCCTGCGCCCGCAAGCCTACCACCTGTCTTCGCAATTCCTTGATCGCAAAACCATCAGGGCGGCTGATGCTATCTGGCACCGCAGCTCTTTGCCTGTCGATGACCCGGCGATACAACGCTTATTGCAAGCAGAGGGTATGTTGTACCTGGAAGATTTGCGTGCCGAACCTACGCTGAAGAACCTGGCGGACACTTTCCTGGTACGCTCGATGTTGCTGGTCGCGCTCATCCGCGAGGGACGACCCGTTGGGATGCTCTCCCTCGATGATCCCGCGCAAGCGCGCGTGTTTACTCCCAGGCAGCTACAATTGGCCCGCGCCATTGGTCAGCAGGCGGCTATCGCCATCGACAATGCGCGGCTCTATCAACAGGCGCAGGCGGAACGCCAACGCGCCGAACGCCTCATCGAGCGCGTTCGCTCTATTTCTCAGGTCGCCTTAGCTGCCAATGCCAGTGAAGACCTATCCTCCGTTTTCAAGATTGCTATGGATAACCTGGTGCGCTTCCTGGATGCCGATGGCGGCGCGATTGCGCTACTCGAAGGCGATGAGCTACGGCTGGCAAGCAGTCACTTTGGCTACACACCTCCCAATGTGAACGGGAGTATGCAACTGGCGCGTCTTCCCAATTGTCACCATATCGCCACAACCGGACAGCCACTCTATGTTAAAGAGGAAGAAATCGAAGGAGAGGAAATCCTCTTCTATCGTCAGGTGGGGCTATGCAACACCATCATTGTCCCAATGATGGTGAGCGCGAGTTCTCAGGACCACCACAGTATCACGAAAACCCACATAGATACACCGGATCGATGCGTTGGGCTGGCTTTCGTCAATTATTACACGCATACGTTTCAGCCAACGCGCGGTCAGATTGCCTATGCGCAGGACATTGCCACTCAGTGCGCCCTGGCAGTCGAGAAATTTCGCCTGTTGTCCGAGGTACGAGAAGCCGCCACAAAAGCCACCGAGCGCGCCACCACGCTTGATGCTATCTTTCATGCGATGACCGAGGGCATCACTGTGACTGATATGCAAGGCGATGGAGTGATTCTCAATAACGCCGCGTCGCATTTTATGGGTATGCCCAAAAATTATAAGGGCCATTTGAGCGCCTTCTTGAGACGTTACCCCACTTATACGTTGGACGGGCGAGCCATAACACATGACCAGTTTCCTCTCACACGCGCGCTGCGCGGTGAGCGCATTCGCGCTGAACGCTTCGTCACACGCCGCGCTGATGGAGAGGAACGCATCCTGGAGATCAATATCGCCCCCATGTTTGATAGTCAAGACCCTGACAGGCAGACCGGGGTGGTGAGCGCGTTCCGCGATGTTACAGAGCCTATGCGGGCGGAACAGCGCATACGCCAGGCTCTTGATACGATGTTGCATGTCGCTGAAGCCGTTTCCGGCGTGACGGACATCAAAGCTATCTTGCGCAGTGTGCTGGAACGCACACTGACTGTCCTGAATTGCGAGCAAGGAGCGGTGCAGATCTTCGACGCGGAACAACAAAAATTTGTCCCGATGTTTTCTATAGGTTTTAGCGAAGAGGATGAAAAACAATGGTTGCAAGACCAGCAAATCTGGCTAGAACCCAAACCAGGCGAATATCATGGTTTTTATCACCAGATCATGGATGGTCATGCGACCTTGATAAACGCCGAACAATGCCCGTATCAGCCCAATCCGCTCAGCCATGCGATGGTACTTGCCGCTCCTATCAAGCATAACAAGCGCGTGCATGGACTACTCTTGCTGGACAGATCAATGCCTCGCGCTGATGCCAGTGAAAACATAACATCAGCAGAAACAGGTCCGCAAGAGCGTTACGAATTTAGCATCTGGGATATTGCTGTACTTGAAGGCATCGCGCAACTCGCCGGGCTAGCGGTCGATCAGGCGATCTGGCAACTGGAAGCCTATGCCGCTCGCAGCAGCGAAGCAGCTTTACGCGAGGCAAACGACAACAAGGATGACTTTATGGCGATGACGGCGCACGAGTTTCGCACACCACTGACCGTCATCCTGGCACAGAGCCAGTTGATTGCGAAAAATATGCTGCCTCTCCAGCAAAAGGTAGCGGAGACAGACCAGGAGGTGCTACAGAAGGCCACGACCAACCTCGGCGTCATTGGCGAGCAGGCGCGTGACCTGACGGGAATCGTCGAGACATTCCTCGAGGCGTCGCAAATCGCAAACGGCCAGTTGACTCTAAGCTTGCTAGAGGATGTCAATCTGGCGGAAGTGGCGCAGCAGGTAGTACAAAAGAGCAGTGCGACCACTTCAGATCATACGCTCGCCTGTATCATCGAACCATGCGGCCAGCCCTACCTGGTCAGGGGAGATGGCGCGCGACTGCGGCAGGTTCTGGCAAATCTGGTAGAGAATGCCATCAAATACAGTCCTTTCGGTGGACCCATTACCGTCTGGATGCGCCACACGTTGAACAAAGAACGAAAACAAGTCATCGAAGTTTGTGTCGAGGACAGAGGTATTGGCGTACCAGCCGAAGCTCTTCCTCGCCTGTTCGAGCGGTTTTACCGCGCTCCCAATAGCTCCAATGGTAAGACCAAAGGCGTCGGGCTGGGCCTCTTCCTGGTGGCCCAGTTGCTTCATTTGCACGGTGGGGAAATTCATGTTGAGAGCAGTGGCATGTTTGGCGAAGGAAGCCGTTTCATTTTTATCTTACCTGAACTGGAGAGTACTGATACTATTGAACAGGCTTAGAAGCTGGCTGCTGCAACTCGCAAAAGAGACGATGGAACGCGAGGGCAGCGAAGATGCCGCGCACGATCTCGATCACCTGGTGCGCACGATGGCGCTGGCTGACACTATCCAGGCGCGCGAAGGCGGCGATCTGCCGATCATCTGGGCGGCTGTGGCGCTGCATGATATTGGACAGGCGCGCGAGTTGCGGCATGGAGGAGATCACGCCCTTATCGGCGCTGAACTGGCAGGCGAACTACTCACAGATACTCAATTTCCCAGTTCATCCATTCCAGCCGTGCAACAGGCCATCCGCGAACACCGCATGACCGGCGGAATTATTCCACAGACATTAGAGGGGCGCATTCTTTACGACGCCGATAAAATTGATTGCCTGGGAGCTATCGGCATCGGACGCCTTTACATCATCACCGGTCGCTACAATCAAAAAGTCTATGCACCCGTACCAGTCGAGGTTGTAGAACCGGTTGATCCCAAACTAGTACGCGACCTCAGACGACGGCCAGATTACTCGCCCAGCATCGAATTTCAACTCCTCTTCGGCAACCTGCCCGACCGCATGACAACTGCTACCGGGCGCGAACTGGCTCACGAACGTTTCGCATTTATGGAAGAGTTTTTCCGCCACCTAAAGCTAGAGGTTGAGGGAGAACTTTAGAAAAGTTCTCCCAGCAAAATCACGTAATTGAACGGCGTGTTAGAGGTAACTGGCGCGCTCAAATGCGCCTTAAAACCATAATCGGGCAACAGCGTATAATATTGCACCACGACCGGACCGGGATTGCCGAGCAGGTTCATCATCACCACGCTCGATGAGGACACTAATGTATTTTCGATAGTGATCTCGGCCTGTCCCTGGGCAATCTGACCGGTACCGGCGAGTTTTGTGCGTGCTGGCCTCTCATCCTTTTTCAGCGATACAGCCACAGGCTTATCGGTCTGACTTTCGTTTTCACGAATCTCTGACAGAGGAACAGCAGGCACAGCCTGTTCCACAACGATTGGCTCGATGATGCCGGGGGATGAAGCCATCTTTTTCGCGCTCCGTTTCTCCGTTTTCGGCACAGCCTGCAAATGCACCTTTGTATTGCGTCCCGCCAGGCGTTTCTTTTTTGGCGGGACGGGTAATGCCTCCACATGGTTTGTTTCGGGTTCGGGTAATGCCTCAACTGGCTGCGGTCTGACCATTTTATCCGGCACGATATGCACAGCGGGCATCTGTTTTGATTGCAAGCTTAAACGTGGAGCTATAAGCATCTTGCGCGATGCTTGTGGCATCGATTCGAACTCGTCGCCCGGCTCGTCATCGAAGTCTTCTTTCAGGTGTGGATCGGCCAGTGCCTCATCTACCGAAGCAGAAAGCCCCCGGCGTTCTTTCGCAAAGCGCTCCCGCCAGCGCTGTTGACCCTGCTCGTCTCGTTCTCGTTCATCATGACCTACCATCATGCACTCCCATGTGTTTTACACTCTCAGGTTTCGATACATCAATGAAATAAAGTGACACAGCTAGAGGCAGTATAGCATAGGTACCCCGGACTCCATGAATAAATAGCACATTTGGTTTATAGCAGGGTTAAGAAAATAAGGCGCAGGTCTGGGTATTTAGTCATATACGGCTTGAAAGAAGTCCGTAATACCACTACAATACACTTCGTGGAACAATCGCAATAATCCTGGCCCATTATCATAAAGTGGATGAACGAGGCCAGAATATTTTTTGGAGGAAGGGTTTATGAAACTTAACGGTACCCACAAATTCAAGGCCAATAGCTGGCAAGTATTTAATGCCATACTCAACCCCGGCATCTTGCAGAATTGCATCCCAGGCTGCGACTCGGTCGAAATACTTGACGCGGTACGCCTCAAGGCAAACATCACCACTCCCTTGCCCGGACTCAAGGGACCCTATGGCGTCATCATTCGTATGGCCCAGCGCCAGGACCCCAACCTGCTCGTGCTGGAAGTGAAACGCCAGGGGCGGGGCGGTTCCGTCAATGCCACCAGCCAGATCAGCATTGCCGACGAAGCAGACGGCGCGCTGCTCACCTACGATGCCAACGCCGAACTCGAAGGCCCAATCGCCATCGCCAACAACCCCATCGGCCAGGGCATCACCAAAAACTCACTCAAATCGTTCTTTGAAAAGCTGGAAAAGGCCATCGCTTGATCCCATTATTTCTGAGCGGGGCTGACCGAAATATGTATGTTTCGGCCAGCCCCTACTTTTATTTACCAGCAAGGCTGCTTACGACCGGCGCAAAAGCTTCCATAAGCGCATCGGAAACAACATAATAGGAGAATCCATACTGCTTTCGCCGTCTCCACATCTCCTCAGCTATCTGGTCAGAGGTGCCGATAAAGACGGAAGGCATTTCCAGAACCTGCTCAACAGAAACACCGCTCCATCCGCGCTCATGTATCAGTTGTTCAGCCCTTTGTTGCTGGTGTTCAGTGAAGATGGGCGAAATCACCATATTCAATTCAAGCGCTGGAAACCGCTCGCCTGCCGCCTGGCGCACCCATTCGACTTTCTGCACCATTGTGGCAGGTAAACGCTCCGTCACTTCTTCCGAAATGGAGCCATTGGGCAGTGCTTTGGGAAGGATACCTACAATATCCGCCTCCTGCGCCGCCAGAGCCAGCATCCGCCGGCTTCCGGCACCAACGAGGATAGGAGGATGAGGTCGTTGGAATGGTTTGGGAAATCCATCGAGATTCGAGATCTTATAGTGAGAGCCAGAATATGTAAGAGGTTGGTCAGCAAAAAGACCCTTCAGGACGCGCAGAGATTCCTCCAGGCGGCTCACGCGCACTCCCGCATCATCGAAGGACATCCCGGCCTGCTCATATTCGGCTCGCAGCCATCCCGCTCCAATCCCCAGCTCGAATCGCCCATCCGAAAGGAGATCAAGCGTCGCCGCCTCCTTTGCCAGCATAACGGGATGTCTATAATCATTATCCAGCACGAGATTGCCAACGCGGAGAGTCTTCGTAGCATCAGCCGTAGCCATCAATGCAATCATCGGCGCAAACTGATCGCCAAACGGCTCGCGGATCAAGTGATCGCGGATTAAGAGCGTGGAATAGCCAGCACTCTCTACGAAGCGAGCTTTTGCAACCCATTCCTCAGCCGACTGCATCCGCTCGCAAATTACACCAAAACGGAAAGGATGTGTCCCAATCATAAGAATTGCTCCTTCTTTCGATGAACAGAAATGGCAAAGACAATCATTATCTGCTGTCCATTTTATAAAGGAACATGATGCGTGGCTATCCGATTCTTGCTCTGCAACTTTTTCTTACTTTTAATTTCATATCAAGAGTGGCTTTTCCACCATATGATAGCGCATTTCATTTCGCGCGGCGGGGGTATCAGCATTCCGTCACGCTCAACCAGCCAATCCGCTAACAACGCGCGTAACTCCTCGCGCGTCTTCTCATCGTCAGGCAAGATCAATTGTTCCGCCAATTCCTCGCAAGCTATATCTAAAGAGGGGTAGCGCAAGCTTGCTGGTAGCGAGACAATCTCAACGTTCGCGTAAATGCCCATCTCGTAGAGAACATCGAGTGCGTGGATATAACCAGGAGGGTAGCAGCGCTCATCGCCGTGAAAATGCTTCCAGAGATGGGCTGTCAGCGCATCGATAGGTGTTGCTCGCATGTAGATATAGCAAGCTTGCCGCGCGGCGTGTTGGAGTTTTGCCAGGAATGGCACAATATTGCGGATGGGATAGAGGACGTGGCTGCAAATCACTATCTCAGCTTGCAGATCATCGGGGGCATCCTGCCATGTATTGCGGCTATAGGAAATATCGCCGCGATGCAAAGTTTGCGCATCGCGTTGCAGGTAATCGAGCATGGCAGCGTTAGGTTCGACTGCCACGATTTGTTTTGCCAGAGGCGCGAGCGCCAGCGCGAAACGACCGCTACCCGCGCCAACGTCTAGCACGCTCGTTTGAGGAGTAATGACGGTACGCAGCTTGTTAAAGAAGGGATCATTGACAACTGTATTTTTCGTTGATTCCTGGTAGCGACGGGCGCGCCGATCCCAATAATCGGCGCTGGTGCGACCCAGTTCTGTATAGGCAGCATCCATCTGTTTGGCGCGCGCATCGATGATGGCTTGCCAGCGTTCAACAGCCGTTTCCATGCCAGTGACTTCTATTCGCTGCTACTGCTGGCAGCGGTTGTATCGGCCTCGCTTGTCTGCAATTTAGATTTCAGACAATCAAAGAACTGGCCCGTCAGGCGTTCGGCCACGCCTTGCAGTAGGCGCGCACCCACGCTGGCAATAGTGCCGCTGACGATTACGCTGGCCTTCCAGTCCATCTGCGTCTGCTCGCCATCGAGCGCGGTCAGGCGCATGTCGCCATTCAGGTCAACCGCACTGCCGGGAGCTTTGCCGCGCCCTTTCATCGTCATATGATCGGGTTGCTCCTTCTCCGGGCGCGTCACATCCATCGTAAATTTGGCTTTGACCGCGCCGATGCCGACCCCGACCACCGCTTTCCAGTGTTCCTCGCCCAGGGCTTCCATGCTCTGGAAACCGGGCGCGCAGGCCGCGACATTACTGACATCTTCTAAAAAAACCCATACTTTTTCTATGGGCGCGGCAATGGTTTGTGTGCCAGAAAACTCCATTGTTAAACTACCTTTCGTTCTTGACCAGGTATTCCTGCGGATTGCGTTCAAACAGCCGCTTGCAGGCGGGACAGCAGAAATAAAAGTCTTGCCCGTCCAGCACGCTATGATGGCGGGCGGTGGCGATTTCTACCATCATACCACACACCGGGTCAAGCGCAGTACGGCTGTCTTGCGCAGATTGCGCGTTTTGCGCCTGTTCTTCCTGAGGCACCGTTTGCGCTATGGCACTCTGTTGAGTCGAATGGCGTACCTGCACCAGTTCAGCCAGGATGCTGGCGGCGATTTCGGCAGGCGTTACCGCGCCAATGTCCAGCCCGACGGGCGCTCGCAGGCGCGCGGTTTGCTGCTCTGTCATGCCAGACCCGCGCAGGTAATCGCGGCAGGCTGCCGCGCGTCTATGGCTTCCCACCATGCCAACATAGACCGCCGGACTGCGCAATGCCTGTTCCAGCGCGTCCTCGTCATAATAACCGTGCGTCGCCACGATTATCGAGGTACGTTCATCGATATGCAACTGGCTCAGGTCGGCAGATGTAAGCTGCATCACGTTGAAATCGACCATTTCCGCAAGGCTTTTCAGCGTACCGATTACCGGCGAATCGCCAATCAAAATCAATTGGGGTAAAGGGACATGAGGTTCCATATAGATGTCCAGTACGCTGCCACTGGCGCAACTCATGGGGAACATGCGCATATTTTCGCGTTCCATTGCCGTTTCCGAAGTGCCTAATCTCAACAGGTAGGGAGCGTCGCCCTCGCGTAAGATGCGCTGCGCCTCACGGATGACCACAGGTTGAGCGCAACTCCCGCCGATCCAGCCCGTTATAGTGCCATCGGCCTGAATAATCGCGCGCGCGCCCGGTTTGGCCGAAGTGGGCCGCTCACACCATACAACGGTGGCAAGCACAAAAGGTTCGTTCGCCTTCATCAGACGATATTCAAGTTCGAGCAGTGTATCGGTCATAGTATCCCCTCTGGGAAATGTATAGAAATGAATGGATGACGCAAGGTGGGACAAGTCTCGCCTTGCGTCATCCATTCATAAATGCTAATCTCCTGCCACGCCGTGTTCGTTGAGAACCTTCCACACCTTCCAGGGAGAAAGCGGGATGTCGATGTGACGCACACCGAGATGTGCCAGCGCATCAACAACGGCATTGACGATGGCCTGTGGCGCGCCCACCGTTGGCGATTCGCCAACTCCCTTCGCTCCGATGGGATGGTGCGGAGAAGGCGTCACCGTGCGGTCGGTCTCCCAGCGCGGGGTCTCCATCGACGTAGGAATCAGGTAGTCCTGGAAATTGCTGCCCAGCACATTGCCGTCCTCGTCGTAGGATAACTCCTCGTACATGGCAGGCGCGAGGCCCTGTGTTAAGCCACCGTGTATCTGCCCCTCAACGATCATGGGGTTGATGATGGTGCCGCAATCGTCCACCGCCATAAAGCGGCGAATGTGTACCTGCCCGGTGCCGCGATCAATATCAACGATACAGATGTAGCTGCCGAAGGGGTAGGTCAGATTGGGCGGGTCATAGTAATTGACGGCCTCCAATCCCGGCTCCAGGTAGGGCGGGCAGTTGGTATAGGCCGCGAATGCCAGTTCCTGGATGGTCTTGCCCTTGCCCGGCGAACCTTTGACGAAGAAACGACCCGGCTCCCATTCCAGGTCATCCTCGCCCACTTCGAGCAGGTAGGCCGCAATCTTTTTAGCTTTATCGCGTACTTTGCGAGCCGCCAGCGCGGTGGCCGCGCCTGCAACTGGTGTGCTGCGACTGGCATAGGTTCCCAGGCCGTAGGGAGCGGTATCGGTATCGCCGTGTTCAACGTCGATGTCATCGGGCGACATGCCAAGTTCTGCCGCGATGATTTGCGCGAAGGTCGTCTCATGTCCCTGACCCTGTGTCTGCACACCGATACGCGCGATAGCTTTGCCGGTTGGGTGTACGCGAATCTCGCAGCTATCGAACATCTGGATACCGGCGATGTCGAAGTGCTTGCCGGGGCCAGCGCCGACGATCTCGGTGAAGCTGGAAATGCCAATACCCATCAATTCGCCACGCGCGCGTTTCTCGGCCTGCTCGCGCCGCAGCCCCTCATAGTCCACATTCTTCATCGCCAGTTGCAGCGCCGCTTCGTAGTTGCCACTATCATACGTCCAGTCGAGCGCGGAACGATAAGGGAAAGCCGCAGGCTTGATGAAGTTCTGCATACGCAGCTGTGCCGGGTCTTTGCCGATATTATGCGCCAGCGTATCCATCGCTCGCTCTATCAAGTATGACGCCTCGGTCACGCGGAAGGAGCAGCGATAGGCGATGCCGCCGGGCGCTTTGTTGGTATGTACAGCGTCCACTTCAACAAAGGCGTTTTTGAAGTCATATGAGCCTGTGCAGATGTGGAACAGCCCCGCCGGAAACTTGGTAGGCTGGGCTGCGGCGTCGAATGCACCATGATCGGCCAGCGTGTAGACGCGCAACGCCTTAACGGTGCCGTCTTTATCAGCAGCGATTTCGGCTTTGATATGATAGTCACGCCCGAAACCCGTGCTGCACAGGTTCTCGGTGCGGTCCTCGATCCACTTGACCGGCTTGCCTGTCGTAATCGAAGCAACGACGGCGCACACGTAACCGGGATAAATGGGAACCTTGTTGCCAAAACCGCCGCCCACATCCGGCGAGATGATGCGAATACGATGCTCCGGCAGGCCCGCTACAATGGCGAAAAGCGTGCGGTGCGCATGAGGAGCCTGCGAGGTCATCCATACCGTCAGCTTGCCCGTCGCCTTGTGGAAGTCAGCCACGCAGCCGCAGGTTTCAATGGGTGCAGGATGGATGCGCGGAATATACATCTCCTGCTCCACGACTACACCGTTAGCCTCGGCCTCTTTGAAGACGGCATTCGTTCCCTCGCGGTCGCCCGTCTCCCAGTGATAAATCTGGTTGGTGGGCTGCTTCTCTTTTTTATCGGGACGCAGCAGGGCCGCGCCGGGCTGGATCGATTTTTTCGGGTCAACGATTACCGGCAATGGCTCGTATTCCACATCGACGGCGGCCACGCCATCGGCTGCCGCGTAGCGACTGGTGGCTACCACAAACGCCACTTCCTGCATCTGGTACATCACGCGGTCCAGCGCCAGCACTGCTTCGGTGTCGGCGGAAAGCGTGGGCATCCAGGCCAGCCCGGCGGCATCCAGGTCTTTGCCGGTTATCACGGCTACCACGCCCGGAACCTTTAGCGCCTCGCTAATATCGACATTTTTAATCAGGGCATGTCCATAGGGACTGCGTACAATATCGCCGTAGAGCATTCCGGGCAAGGACACATCATCGACATAATTGCCCTGCCCGCGCACGAAACGCGCATCTTCTTTGCGCTTATACGCCTCGCCAAGCGCGTGCGAATGCACATGAGTTGCCATTACTCGCCTCCTTCCGCGCCAACCGGCACCTGTTCAGCAGCCTGCATCTTTTGGGCGGCATATTGCACAGCTTTCACTATGTTCACATAACCAGTGCAGCGGCAGAGGTTGCCGGAGATGCCCACGCGAATCTCGTGTTCGGTCGGGTTGGGATTGCGCTGCAAGAGCGCCAGGCTGGTCATCATCATGCCCGGCGTGCAATAGCCGCATTGCAATGCGTGTTCCTCGTGGAACCCCTCCTGCAACGGGTGCAATGTGCCACCCTGCTCCAATCCTTCGACGGTCATGAGTTGGCGACCATCGGCCTGTACCGCGAACATGGTGCAGGATTTCGTGGCCTTGCCATCAACCAGAATAGTACACGCGCCACATGATGTGGTGTCGCAACCAATATGTGTACCCGTCAGGCGCAGCGTATCGCGTATCCAATGCACGAGCAAGCTTCTGGCCTCGACATCTCCTTCGTAGGGCGTGCCATTAATGGTGACGGAAATGTGATGGGTACTCATGCTATTCACCTCCTGTAGCGCGAGCCAGCGCTTTACGCAGCGCGCGCACGGTCAGAGTACGCGCCATCGCTCGCTTGTAATCGGCGGGGCCGCGCGTATCGCTGGTGGGTTGTGTCGCGGCGGCGGCCAGGTCGGCGGCAGCGTGTATCTGCGCATCGTCGAGCGGTTTGCCCAACAACGACTGTTCGGCTGTACGCGCCTTGATGGGAACCTGTCCCAGGTTGGTCAAGCCGATACCGGCGTAGCTGACGTTACCGTTTGCATCCAGCACGATGTAGGCTGCCACGCCCGCGATAGCGTAATCGCCAACTTTGCGTTCGAGTTTGAAATATGCGCCGCCGCTTCGCTCTACTGGAGCGGGAATACGCAGCTCGGTGAGTACTTCATTAGGTTGGAGCGCGGTTTCAAAGGGCGCATCCGTAAAGAACTCGTCGATTGGCAGGACGCGCTCGCCGGCGGGGCCGCGAGCGACGACTTGCGCGCCGAGGGCCAGCATGGTGGCGGGATGGTCGTTGGCAGGATCGGCGTGGGCGATATTGCCGCCGACGGTGGCCCAGTTGCGTACAACCGGGTCGGCAACCATCGAGGAAGTATCGAGTAGGATGGGGTAACGCTCACGGATGAGCGTGGAACTGTCCAGTTCCGCCTCGCGGGTCAACGCGCCGATGTGCAGCGTGCCGTCCGTCTCCTGAATATACTCCAGGCTATCAATACGGTTGATGTCGATCAACACCGTTGGCCCGGCAATGCGGAACCGCATAAGGGGGATGAGGCTCTGGCCTCCAGCCAGAATTTTGGCGTCACCGCCATGTCGATCTAGCAGGGCGACGGCTTCGTCCACGTTCCGCGCTACCAGATAATCAAAGGTACCAGGAATCAAAGTATCACCTCCAGGTCCAAATTGCGCACATTCCTGCGCTTCATAAGGAAACACGCCAGACAAAAGGAGGGTTGCTCGCCAGGGTATGCAGCCCCAACTGATTCCAGTGTAGCACGGTTGGTTGAAGCAATGTTACCTACGAATGGAGGTAGATTTAACAGATATTTCCTGCGAAAGGAGGTATGATTCTTGTTCGCTCTTTGCCATGTGCCGATACGAGCAATTGAAGCTCGTGTGCCTGGAAGGTTCGGGGGTGAGATTGCTGGAAGAGGTGGCGAGTTAACAGAGAGGTCTGGGACTCTCTCTACCTGGAATGGCTCGCAAATGGGTAATCTTACGCATGACGCCCGGCGCTCTGCCCGGCTATCTTAGTTATCAGAAGCACAGGGGAGCGCGAGCATCAAACATGCTCCTGAAAGGCTTTGATCCCGTGGACCAATGAGTTGAAATGCCCATACCATCAGGAAGAATAACGTTTATGAAAAATAATACAACAGGAAAACAGAAGAGCTTCGATACTCATCATGCAATCGTGATTGGTGGGAGTATGGCCGGGCTGCTGGCCGCTCGTGTCCTCTCGGAACATTTCGAACGAGTTACGATTATTGAACGTGATCGCTTGAACGATAATGTGCAGCCGCGCAAAGGTGTTCCGCAGGGACGGCATGTACACGGTTTACTGGCAGGCGGAGCAGCTATTATAGATGCATACTTCCCCGACCTCTCTGCTGCACTCGCCCGGGATGGAGCCGTCCCGGTGGGTACAGCTGACATTCGCCGCTATCAGCTCGGGGTGCTGGTGACAGCGGTTCCAGGCCCTATCAAGACGCTGTGGCAAAGCCGACCTTTTCTTGAACAGCATGTGCGGGCAGCTCTCTCAGCCAGGAACAATGTGCAGATCCTGGATACGTGCGTTGTTACGCGCTTGAAGACGCATGACGAGCGGATCACCGGCGTCGTCTTGCAGCATTGTCGTGGGCAGCAGCGTGAGGAGGAGCTGGCAGCCGATCTGGTGGTCGATGCCAGCGGACGTGGGTCGCGTGCGCCGCAGTGGCTGACCTCGTTAGGATACGGTCAGATACAAGAAACCAACGTCAAGATTGATGTGGGCTATGCCTCTCGCATCTATCGTTGTCCTGCTCAGCTTCCCACCGATTGGAAGGTACTGGTTGTCCTGGGACCACCCCCCGACTACAAACGAGCGGGAGTCATCTTTCCAATAGAGGGTGGACACTGGATGGTCACGCTAGGAGGTTGGCTGCGCGATTATCCACCCGATGATGATACTGGCTTTCTGGACTATGCCCGCAGCCTGTCCCGGCCAGACCTGTATCAAGCCATCAAGGAGGCAGAAGCGATCACACCCATTGCTGTGTATAAGTATACCGCCAACTGCTGGCGGCACTATGAACGTCTGCCACGTCTGCCAGAAGGCTTCATCGTCATGGGCGATGCTGTGTGCGCCTTTAGTCCGGTGTATGGGCAAGGTATGTCAGTCGCAGCGCTTGAAGCAAAGACGCTGGATACTTGCCTGCGCGAACAGCAGAGCTGGAATGGAAACAACCATCCGACCAGTTTTCCGCCGCGATTCCAGCAAGCGATTGCCAGAGAGATCAAGACTCCCTGGATGTTGGCAACAGGAGAGGACTTACGCTATCCAGGAACCGAAGGACACAGATCGTTGCGTACACGTCTTTTCAACTGGTACATCCGCCGCGTTATTGGTCTGACCGCGTCTCAGCCACTCGTGGCAGCAGCTTTCTTTCAGGTATGGCACCTGCTCAAGCCCCTGAAAGCGCTGTTCGAGCCGCGCATTGTCCGGGCTGTGCTGAGCAGAGAGCTGGCATCTCGTCTTCGTGATTCGGAATGAGCGAACATGGCATCAGGGTTTCAGGTTTGACAGGAGCTTATAACCAGCCCTGCTTCACGGCGACCATCACGGCCTCGGTGCGATTCTTAACACCGAGGCGGTGCAGTATCTCCTGCACGTAGCCTTTGACGGTGTTCTCACTGAGATAAAGACGAGTGGCTATTTCGCGGCTCGACAGACCCTGAGCCACCAGGCGCAGGATAACGATTTGCTGCGAGCTGAGCGGGTCTGGTGCGGGTTCGTTGCTGTACTGGGGCGCGCGGCGCAGTTGAGCCAGCACCGCTACAGCCGCTTTAGTGTCGATGGCAGCCTCGCCACGCGCTACAGCGCGAATCGAGCGTTTGAGGTCGAAGCGTTCGATATCTTTGACGATGAAGCCACGCGCGCCCGCTTTGATGCACTGCTCCACCAGCGATTCATCAGTGAAGGTCGTCAGGATAATAACGGAAGTCTCCGGGTAGCGATCGGTGACGGTACGGCACACTTCGATGCCGCTCGTGCCGGGCAACCGCACGTCGAGCAAGATAATGTCGGGGCGCAGACGTTCAATGAAGGCAAAAGCCTGTTCAGCATTGGCCGCATCACCCACAATGTCGAAATCCGGCTCAGCTGACAGCATGGCTTTCAGCCCTTCGCGTACCATCTCGTGGTCATCGATGATAAGCAGGCGAATCATAGGGGAATCACCGCCTTCACAATCAAGCCGCCCTCCTCACCATTGGCAAGCATAAACTGACCTCCCAACTCCTCAATGTGATTATGCATCCCCTTTAATCCCAGGTGCATAGTATTATGGCGATAGCTTTGCAGGGTTTGCGGCGAAAGACCGATACCGTTATCCTGCACGACCAGCATGGCCTGCTCGCTGCTCACCTGCACAGTCACAATCACGATAGTGGCCTGAGCGTGGCGACGCGCGTTGGACAGCGCCTCCTGTGCCAGCGTGAACAATGTTTTCTCGATGTGCGCGGGCAAGGCAGCGGCCCATTCGTCAACGACGAGATCGACTTCAAGCGAAGACGACTCGCGCAGATTTGAGATGAGCGTGTATAGCATGGTGACAAGGCCGCCCTCCTGTAGCTCGTCGGACGAGAGCGCGAAGATGGCATCGCGCACCTGCGCGGTGCCGAGCGAGGAGAGTTGCTTGATAGTACGCAGGGGCTGCGACAATTCTGAATGCTGCGGCAGTTGTCCCATGATCCAGTCGGCCTTCAAACTGATGGTGAAGAGCGTTTGCTGCACCCTGTCATGCAATTCTTGCGCGATACGGTTGCGTTCCTCGCCCAGCATCTGGCGTTTCTGTGCCTCGGTCAGTTCGTGATGCAATGTTTGCAAATCGGTAGCGATCTGGCTCAGTTCCTGGTTGCGGCGCTCCAACTCTGCCGTGCGTTCGCGCACCTGCCGTTCCAGTTCCGCCGCGTGTTCCTCCATAGCGCGGCGTTCGCGCGCCACAAGATGCGCGTTGTGTATGGCAACGGCAGCCTGCGCGCTCAGGGCTTCGATCAGTTCGACATGCCGCGCATTGAAACGCGAAGCATGAGTATCGCCGATTAAGAACGCGCCCAGGATGGTACCCGCGCGCGTGCGCAACTGCACCCCCAGGAAACTGCGCACGGGGATATGGCCGCGCGGCACCCCCACATAGCGAGCATCCGAAAGGACATCATCAACCACAATGGAATCGCCGCCCCAGAAGATGGGTTCCAGGATGCCTATACCCTCCACCGGCCCCAATCGCAGAAAATGCTTCTCAATGGCGGGAGTCGCACCCGATATGGCTGCCAGATTGAAGATTACCTTATTTGCTGCTTCAACGGTGTCCGCGCTCGTCATCTCCGGTATCAGGAAAAAGGCGGCAAATTGGCCGGAAGTGACTTTACGGGCAGCATCGGTCATCATTTGCAACAGGCGCTGCAAATCAAATTCAGAGGTCAGCGCAATGGCGATGCGATTAAGCTCGGCCTGCTCTTCCGCGCGCGCCTGCAAGTCAGCGATCAGTTGCGCCCGGCTCTCATCGACGGTCTGTACCATAGCTTATCAACGGCTCTCTGTTCAATCCGCAATAACAAACGAACGGGATTGCTGTAGTATACCATATGCTCCTGATGAATTGTCCCACCCACGAGCGGTCAGGTCCTGTCATCCTGAGCGCAGCGAAGGATCTCTGTGGCCCAGGGTGCAGATCCTTCGCTGCGCTCAGGATGACAGGACTTGTTCTCTTTCACGCGCACATGCTACACTGCTAGCACAATACAACACCATCTACTATCACACCTCTATTTTAAGGAGCAAGGCATGGCAATTCTGTACGAGAAGCGCGGGCGAGTCGCCTACATCACCATCAACCGGCCAGAGGCGCGTAACGCCATTG